>CAZUJI010000017.1:0-12443 GCA_964620235.1 uncultured Eubacteriales bacterium | reverse complement strand
TGGCTCTCTTTTTTCTTTAACCTCAATCTCTACCGTTTCGGTTTTGCCGTTTACGGCCACCTGCGCAATAAATCGATTGGGGCGGGCCAAAAAGGTGGCCTCTGCCGTATTTTTATACTCCATAGCTAAAACAAAAGGCGGTCGGATACCCGCTTTACGCCTTGCTCGCCCAACCCGTTTAAGGTGGTGCGATACACCCGCTCTTGGCAGATGTCGCACAGCGGCGCCAGTACAAAGGCCCGCTCTAACATACGGGGATGGGGTACCGTCAGCTCGGGGGTGTTGCTCTCATAATCCTCGTACAAAAGCAGGTCTAAATCTAACACGCGGGGGCCGTTTTTGCGAGTGCGCAGCCGACCCATAGCCGCCTCAATGCCCAAGCAGGCGCCCAAAAGCGCCGAGGGCGACAGCTCGGTTGAAATGCGCACCACCGCGTTGTAAAAATTATCTTGCTTGGCGTAGCCTACGGGGGCGGTTTCGTAAATATCCGACGCGGCCAGCACCTTGGTGCCGGGCAACAGCCCCAAAGCGTTTACCGCGCGGTTTAAATTCTCGGTTTTGTTGCCAAGGTTGGTGCCTAAAGCAATGTATGCCTGTCTCATTGCCGCTCCTTCTCCACTTCTACCGCCACGTAGTCAAACACGGCGTTCATAGGCGCCTCGGGCTTTTTGAGCAAAACGGTAATTTTTTGCACCTTGGGGAACTGCGCCAAAACCGCATCGGCCACCACCGAGGCGGTGTGCTCAATTAAATCGTAGCTTTTTTCGGTCATAGCGGCGGTAATGCACTTGCGTACCGCGGCGTAGTTGACGGTGTGGACCAAATCGTCGGTGGCCATAGCTTGGGATAAATCGGCCTGCAGGGTAATATCCAGCACGAATTTTTGGCCGTCCTGCTTTTCTTCGGGGTTTACGCCGTGGTAGGCAAAAACCTCTAAGCCTTTAATGTATATCTTTTCCATCGTTTTCTCCTTGAATGCGATTTGCAAGCCGGGCAAGACCCATTTCAAAATTCACGCCGTAGCGAGGGTCGGTGCCGGCCGCCACCGTGCGGCAAATGCTTTCTACCGTAAAATCGGCGGCAATTTTGGCGCCGTGGATCAGGCTGCAGCCGTTTAATAGGGCTGCCGTCAGGGCGCTGGCAAAAACGTCGCCGGTGCCGGGGAACATCCCCTCTACCCGATGCCCCATACTATACTCTATTTGCCCCTTTGCAGGGTCGAAGCAGGCCGAGCCTAATTCTTGTTTGTTAAAAAACACGCCGGTAAGCACAATTTTGCCCGAGGTAAGCGTCGCCAGCCCTTGCACCAGCTGCGTAATATACGCTTTATCGTGGGGGCCGTTTTGGTAGGGCATACCCACTAGCAGAGCCGCTTCGGTAATATTGGGCACCAGCACGTCGGCCAAGCGGCAAAGGCGATGCATCTTTTGCGGGAACTGCGGGGTAAACAGCGAGTACGGCTCGCCCTCGTCGCCCATTACGGGGTCGACAATTACCAGCAAATTGGGGTTTTGCGCCTTCATTTGCTCAATAATGCCGGCCACCAGCTCTACCTGCGCCACCGAGCCCAAATAGCCGGTGTACACCGCGTCAAACCGCAGCCCTAAGTTGGCCCAATGGTTGGCAATGGGGGCCATATCCTCGGTTAAATCTCTAAAGGTATAGCCCTCTAACCCGCCGGTGTGGGTAGACAGCACCGCCGTGGGCAAAATAGAGGTATGAATGCCCGCTGCCGACAGCACCGGCAACGCCACCGTTAAGGAGCAACGGCCAAAGCAGGAAATATCGTGTATGGCCGCCGCGCAAATTTGCTTGTTCATTGCATTTTTAGTCCCATCTTTAAAAAATGAAAAAATAACCTTTTTATGCAATTATTATACGATTTTCTTCTTGCTTTTTCAATACCTGCGGGCTTATATTTTGCTTTTTTACGGGGAAAATAAAACTACCAAAACAATAGGAGGGATATTATGAGCAAGGAAACGATGAATTTTGTAAAAGGTATGGGAATGGGCATTGCCGCCGGCGTGGTAACCACCGTGGTGGGCAAGGCCGTAATGGATAACAAAAAAAGCCTGGTTAAAAAGACCGAAAAGGCGGTTAAAACCGTAGGCGAGATTATGGACAACATCCACGTAATGCTGAAATAAAAAGGGTAAAAAAAGGGACGGGAAATGGCAAACATTTCTCGTCCCTTTATCTTTAAAATACTGTTTTTGTAAATCCAAAGGCTGCCCTTCGTTTATTGCTCTTTAGCGGGGGCGCACAAAAAGTAACCCGGCAGCTCGTAAATGAATTTGCCCGATTTATAATGCGCCACAATGCCCCGTTGCAGGCTGCTGTCGGTGGCTAAGGTGTCTAAATTGGGCTCTACGTCGTTTGGAATATTGTAAATAAAGAAGAACACCGCCTTGCCGGCGCATACGCGAGGCAGATAGCGAAACCGTTTTTGAAACTGCACGATGTTAGAGTTCTCACTTAAAAAGCCTTGCATTTGCGGGTCCATCATCCAGGAAATGCAGGTAAAAATACGTCCTTTTACCTCGGGGAAGTAGCGGTCTAAAAAGGCGCACATGGTTTCTAAGCGATGCTCTACCGCCCGGGGCGAAAGGTCGGCCTTGGCGTTAATGTGCAGGCCGATGGTGGGGGTATCCGGCCCCAGCAGCAAAGTCCATTCGGATTTCGGCAGAGCTATGGTTTGGCGGTCGGTACGGCCGTCGGCCAACACGGGGTGGCCGACGTACTCGGTTTCGGTCTCGGTAATTTTGGCGGTAAACGCGTCGGCTTCATCGGTGCAGCCGGCGCTGCCCAAGGCGTAGCCGCTGCGGTGGATAGCGACGTCGTCGGCCAAAATCATTTGCTCGCCGCTTTGATTTTGGTACACGCAGCCCAGGCCGCCACGGCCGCAGTTCAGTTCCATACCCAAGCCGTCAAAATAGAACAAATCTCCGTCTATGTACCGCTGTGACCAGCTAAAAAGGTCGTACCCCGGGCGGCCGCCGTAACGCTTCATAAACCCGCCCACCGGCTTGGTAATACCCTGCAGACTGTAGTCGATATGCTCCTGCGGCACGCCCTTGCCCTGCAAACGGCGGGCGGCGTAGTCGATGCTGCCACACAGCGCCAGGCCGCAGATCATATCGTACCCTAAGGGGTCTTTGCCCTCGGGGGCTTGGGGTCGGGTGAAGGCTTTAACGTCCTCGCGGATATTTTGACGGTTCTGCACCGCGATATCCAGCAGGGTTAAAAAGCGGGCCAGGGGCTCGTCGGCAGCCACCTGCACGGCGGCCTGCATATAATGCTCCAAATATTGGGGGAAGCAGCCGTACCTTGCCTGCAAATCGGCGTAGAATTGCGGGTTGGCCAAGCGGCAGCCTTCTTGCTCGTAGGTTTGCATTGCCGGGGCAAAAATCTCTTGCCAACGCTGGGGCCATTTGGGGCAACCCACGGCCTGCATTAAGCTTTCTAAGGTAAAATTCATAAATTTCTCTCCTTTACATCAGTCAAATAAGAGACAAATATTTTTTCAGTATCTCATAAAGGGTGACAAAAAACAGTAGCTATGCTACGGATTTTTATATATTGCTCAAATTATAAAATATTGCGTACCACCATCCATAAAACCAGCAAAGCCAAAAAGGCCACGTCTAATTTTGATGTACCTTTTGGATAGGCAAACCGACCGCCACGGAGGTAATTTTTGGCGCATAGTATATACGCCCGCAGCAAATATGCCATTTCGGGCAGGTAAAGCAGGTTGTAACGCAGCATAGCCGCAAAATCCAATCGCAACAAGGCCAGCGTGGCTCGGGTATTGCCACACCCCGGGCAATACAGTCCGGTCAAATACCGTATGGGGCAGGGGAGCTTTACACCCAAGGCAAACACAGCTGCAGCCAAAAGCCCCAGGGCTGCAATGCCGGCGGTGAGCAGGTATATTTTGGTGGTGCGACGCATAAACTCCCCCTCCGCAACCGATGTAATGGTTGATAAGTGTATAAAAACATTATAGCAAACACATATATTTTTGCAAGGGAAAACTCGGTTGATTGACATTTTTTGCGAAATATGATATGATACAAAAAAAGAAGGTCTTTTTATGAACTTTAAAAGCAGAAATATTGTAACCGCCGTTATTTTGTCGTTGGTTACCTGTGGCATCTACGGCATTTATTGGGTAATTTGTATGGCGCGGGAGGCTGTGTCGGTAAAAGACCCGGCAGACAGCGGCTTGTTAGAGATTATTTTAATGCTGTTTTTGCCCTTCTTGGGCTTCTTCTTGGCCGAAAAGAAATTGGCCGAGGGTTGCCAAGCCAAAGGTATTGCACATAGCGACAACTCGGTTGTATACTTAGTTTTAGGCCTGGTGGGCTTGAGTATCGTTAACTATTGTATGATGCAAAACGACCTGAACAAAATCGCCGCATTGCAAGCATAATCTACCGCCCCTTGATTACAAGGGGCTTTTTTATGCAAAAAACCGCAGAGCATTGCTCTGCGGTTTTGCTGTTTATTCTTCCTCGGGCATATCCCAGTTGTGCCAGATGTTCTGCACGTCGTCGTTCTCTTCCAAAAAGTCAATCAGCTTCTCCATCTTGGTAACCATATCGGGGTCGTCAATGGCGCTGGTGGTAGAGGGAACGTACTCGGCCTGGGCAGACAGGAATTTATAACCCTGAGCCTCTAAGGCCTCGGCCACGGCGCTTACGGTATTGGGGTCGGTGGTAATCTCAAATACGTCGCCGTCAAAGGTAAAGTCGTCGGCGCCGGCCTCTAAGGCGGCCTCCATTACCTCGTCCTCCGAAAGGCCTTCGCCCTCGATAACGATAACGCCCTTGCGCTCAAACATAAACATAACCGAGCCGGGTTGGCCCAAATTGCCGCCGCACTTGTCAAAATAATGGCGCAAATCACCTGCGGTACGGTTGCGGTTGTCGGTCAGGGTTTCTACCACAACGGCAATGCCGCAGGGGCCGTAGCCCTCGTATACAATCTCTTCATAGTTGGAGCCGTCGGTGTCGCCCGCGGCCTTTTTGATAATACGCTCAATATTGTCGTTGGGTACGTTGTTGGCCTTGGCCTTGGCGATTACGTCTTTTAATTTGCCGTTAACGTTGGGGTCGGGGCCGCCGGCCTTAACCACCATAGCCAGCTCGCGGCCGATTTTGGTAAACACCTTGGCGCGCTGTTGGTCGGTCTTTTCTTTCTTGCGTTTAATGGTACTCCATTTAGAATGTCCGGACATAGTAAAACTCATTCTTTCTTATATTATTTGGCATACGCCTTTTTGCACAGATGTCATTGTAGCACATTTTTTGCGCTATGGCAAGCACCCCGCCCACGGTTTGTAAGATTTTTGTGATTTTTTATAGGTTTTCGCTCTTTTTCGCTTGCGAAAGCGGGGGAAATATAGTACCATAGAACTATATATAATGGTAAGTATGTGTATTTTTGTTCCAATTGAATTTTGGGAGGAATCATATTGATTTGGCATAGTGCATCTTTAGAGAATATTGCCGCCGAGCTGCAAACCGATTTAGAGCAGGGGCTTACCCCCCAACAGGCTGAGGACCGCTTAGACGAGGTGGGCTACAACCTGTTAAGCAACGAAAGCGTGCCCACCCTTGGGCAGCTTTTGGCTACGCAACTCAAAAAAGGGTGGACGGTTGCTTTACTGGTTTGCGCGGTGATTTTGTTTTTAATTTCTATGGTTTTGGGTGGCCAAGGCTGGCATATACCTTTGGTAATGGCGTGCATTTTGGTGTTACATAGTCTGTTTAACGCTTGGCAGCTGCAGCATTCCGCCCAGGCGGTAGAGCAGCTTAAAATAGCCACCGCCCCCACCGCTCGGGTCATTCGCGGCGGGCAAGAGCAAACTATCTCGGCCGCCGAGCTGGTGCCGGGCGATTTGCTGGTGCTGGCCGAGGGGGATCATATCCCTGCCGACGCCCGCTTAATTTGGGGCGACGCCTTGCGGTGTGACGAGGCGTTGCTTACCGGCGAAACGGTACCAACCGAAAAAATGTCCACCGCCCAAATTGAAGATATTGCCGGCATTAAGCAGCGAGTTAATATGGTTTACAGCGGTTGCCCCGTGCTTTCGGGCAGCGCCCGCGCGGTGGTTACCGAAACGGGCAACGAAACCGAGTGGGGTCGCCGCGAGTGCATTGCGGGGTTAGAGCAAGAAGAAGCCTCGCCCTTGGCGCAGCATTTTGCTAAGGTAGGTCGCTTGCTGGGCATTTGCGTGCCCGTATTCTGCGGCCTGCTGGTGTTGGTTGGGCTGATTGTGGCCGCGGTGCAAAACGCCGATTTAACCGCCGGCTTATTTGATTCTTTTGTGCTGGGCGCCTCTTTGGCCGCCACCGTGCTTCCCTTAGAGCTGGCGGGCGTGCTGTCGGTGGTGCTGGCCTTGGGCATTGCCCGCTTTGGCGAGCAAAAGGCCATTGTAAAAAATCCTGCCACGGCCGAGGTCTTGGCCCAAACCACGGTGCTGTGCACCGACAAAACCGGTATACTCACCCAACGGCGGATGTCGGCGGTGCGGGTGTACGACGGGAACGAGCTATACGATTTAACCGGCGGAGCCTTATCGGGCAGCGTGTCTACCGTTTTGCGGCTGGGCGCCATTTGCTGTGATGCCACCGCCGATTTGCAGCAGGGGCAAGAGGTGCGCTCGGGGGACGATACCGAGGCAGCCTTGGTTTCGGCCACGCTGCGGTATTTGCATTTAGGAAGCAGCGAGCTTAGCAATACCTACCCCCGCTTGGGCTGCGTACCCTTTACCCCGGAGCGGATGTGTATGACCACCGTAAATATGATCGACGGCCGCGTGTACGCCATCGTTAAGGGCGCCCCCGAGGCGGTGCTGCCCTTGTGCCTGCAAAACACCGAGTCGGCCGAAAAGGTTGCCCAAGGTATGGCCGAGGATGCCCTGCGGGTGCTGGCGGTAGCCGTAAAACTCTTAGACGAAGCGCCGGCCATTCCCACCGCCGAGGAGTTAGAGCAAAACCTGACCTTTGTGGGCTTGGTAGGGCTTATGGACCCGCCCCGCAAAGAGGCCTACGAGGCCATTCGGGTGTGCCGGAGCGCGGGCATTCGGGTGGTTATGGTTACGGGTGACCATAGCGCCACCGCTGCCGCCGTTGCCAAAAAGCTGGGCATCTGCCCTGCCGACGGCAGGCTGCTCACCGGCGAAGAAATGGATGCGATGACCGACGAAGAGCTGGCCGAGGCCGCAACAGAATGTAACGTGTACGCCCGTGTGGCGGCTGAGCAAAAGGGTCGCATTTTGGCGGCCTTGGGGCAAGAGGGGCAAACCCTAACCGCCACGGGCAAAACCGTGGGCGACGCCTACGCCCTGCAGCAGGCCAACGTGTCGGTTGCGGTGGGCAGCGCGGCCAATATTACCCGCGCCACCGCCGACGTGGTGCTGCAAAGCGATAATTTTAACGCCGTTGTTTTATCGGTATTTAACAGCCGGGGCTTGTTTGCCAATGTTAAAAAGATTTTGCGTTACGCGCTAACCTGCGCGGTGGCCGCAGCTCTTACAGCGTTACTTGGTCTGTGCATTTTTGGCACCGCCCCCGTAACGGCGCTGCAATATTTGTATTTACATATGATTTTGGCCGCTATGCCGGCCTTTGCCTTAGGCTTTGAGCCCCCCGAGCCCGAGCTGATGGCGCAACCGCCCCAAGGCAAGCAGGCCCCACTGGTTACTAAAAATCTGCTTATAGATATTGCCTGGCAGGGCGCTTTGCTGGCGGTTACCGCCTTGGTGGCCTTTGGCTTGGGCGGCAACGCCACTGCCTTTGCGGTGCTTGCGGTGGGCGAGCTGCTGTTGGCCTTAAGCCTGCATTGCCGCGGGTCGGTCATTGGCCGCAAATTTATTGCCAACCCGGTGCTGCTTTACTGTGTGGGCTGCGCCTTGGTTATGGCGGTGCTGTTTGCCGGCACCCCCTTGAGCGGTCTTTTGGGCATTGGCGGCAGCCTGCGTTGGCTGTGGCTGCTGTTGGCCTTGGTGCCCTTTGCGGCCGCCGAGATCTACAAATGGGTAAAGCCGTTGATCACTAAAAAATAAAATAACCGGGCAGGGCGATGTTTATGTTGCGTAAACGGTGTCTTGCCCTGTGTTTTTTGTTAAAAAAACGCCCTGTTTTGTACAAATATTCAAAAAGTGAAGATTGTGCAAAAATTTCTTTCAATTATGCAAAGACAAAACGGTCTTTTTGTGGTATACCAAAGGCGAACAAACGGGAGGTGGGACTTTGCTGCATTCTTCTAACAATTATGCGTTCCGTCAAGCCCTTTTGCAGGTGCATACTCCGGGCCTGCGGGATGTTTCTGCCACCCCCACCCGAGGGGAGCTGACGCTGGATGACGGGTTGGTTATTTTACTGCCCCAAGATGCCGGCGAGGTGATAAAAACCGCCGCTTTGGATTTTTGCGACTATCTGTTAACCTCTATGGAGGTTGCCGCCACCGTAAAAATGGGGGAGTTGCCCCAAGGTCTGGCAAAAAACACCACCCTGCAGGTGGTTTGCGATACCCCCGACGGGGAAGAGATGGGCTTTAGGTTAGAAATAGATAAAAATATCACCCTTACCGGCCTGTCCCGGAGGGGCGTAGCCCAAGGCTTATACTGGTTAGAGGATTTGATGTCTACCCGTGGGGCACCTTATTTAAAAAAGGGCACGATAGAGCGCAAATGCGCTTTTCGCCGTCGGCTTTGCTTCTCGGGCTATGGAGTAGACGAGTACCCCGACGCTTATTTGGCCAAATTGGCCCACGCCGGTATGACCGATATCGGTATCTTTTTTGCGCGGGGCGCCAACCGGGGCGAAAGCGGATTTTTAGATTACAATACCTTAATTCATCGGGCAGCCAAATACGGTTTGGGGGTCTATTGCCTGAGCTATATTCCCAGCAAATATCACCCCGACGACCCTGCTGCCGCCGCGTATTACGAGAGCACCTACGGCGCGCTATTTCGCCAATGCCCCGGTATTACCGGCATCATACTGCTTGGCGAGACCAACGAATTCCCCAGTAAGGACCCGCACACTTCGGGTAAGCTGCGGGGGGAGAATTCTATAGACAATATCCCCACGGGAAAGATATCCCCCGGCTGGTACCCCTGCTGTGATTACCCGCAATGGATTCAAATGGTGCGGGACACCGTGCGAAAATACAACCCCCATACGCAAATTTTGTTTTCTACCTACAATTGGGGGTATATGGACACCGAGACCCGCCTGGCCTTTTTACGGACCCTACCTAAAGATATTACCTTAAACATAGACGGCGTGGAGATTTTTGCACCAATGGAATATACCTCCAAGGCCAAGGGCTATTGCTCGGACTATACTATTGCCTATGCGGGCCCGGGGGAATATTTTGCCAGCGAGCTGGCCGAGGCCAAAAAATTAGGGCTGCAGGTGAACGCCTTTTCCAACACCGGTGGCCTGACCTGGGATTTGGGCACCATACCCTACCAGCCGGTGGCCTACGCCTGGATGGACCGCTACAAGGTGCTGCTGCAGGCCCATAAAGAGAAGGGCTTGACCGAGCTGATGGAGTCCATACACTACGGCGTGTACCCCTCTTTTATTACCGATTTAGCCAAGCGGGTATTTTTTGACCCCGAGGGCTCTATGGAGCGGGCCCTGACCCAGGTTTTGCAAAAACACTTCGGCGCAGGCAACGTGGCAGGCCTGAAAAAGGCCCTGCGGCTGTGGAGCAAGGGGGCCAAGTTGAATACGCCGGCCATAGAGCATCAGTACGGGCCCGACCGCATCGGCCCGTCCTACCCGCTGAATTTCGTGCGGGATCTTTTGCCGCCGGTTAACCCCGCGGCACCCCACAACACCGGTATTTTCCCCGCCCGGTACAGTCCCCGCAACACCGGGAAATGCGCCATAAGCAGCGTGCGTATGCCGGTAGAGCGGCAACGCCTTCAAAAAATGCTGGCGCTGTTTTGGCAGGGCATAAAGGTTGCGCAGGCCGAATGTACCCCAACCCCGGCTCTGCAAGAGGTGCTGGGTATTATGGAATTTTGGGCCCACAGCGTGCAGACCACGCTGCACGTAAAAGAATGGTACCTGGCCTTAGAAAAATTTAAAATAGAAACCGACCTTGCAAAGATAGACGCCCTCATTGCCCGGATGGAGCGCATCGCCAGGGACGAAATTCAAAACGCCGAGGCCACCATTCCCTTGGTGCAGGCCAATTCTCGTTTGGGGTGGGAGCCCACGATGGATTACCAGAGCGACGAGGCGCATCTGCGCTGGAAGATTCGTCAGGTGCAGTACGTGTTAGACGTGGAATTACAACAAATTAAACAAAGCCGCGCTTTGTCTTAAAACGGTTAAAATATAAAGGGTGAACGTTATGTTAATGTCGCAAAATAACTACGAATTCAGAAAAGAGCTTTTGCAGGTGCACAAAGCAGGTATTCGCTCTGTCGACGTCACTCCCGCCCGCAACGAGCTGGTGCTGGCCGACGGTGTAACCATCGTGGCACCCGCCAACGCCGATATTATCGTGCAGACCGCCGCGAAGGATTTTGCCGATTATCTTTTAACCTCTATGGAGCTTTCGACCTTTGTGAAATTCGGCGAGATACCTGCAGGCTTAAAGAAAAACCAAAAAATCATTTTGTCGGTAGAGCCTGAAGCCGATTTAGGTAAGGCCAACGGCTACAGCGGCTTTCAGTTAGAGATTGGCAAGGATATTTTGGTTCGCGGCCACGATGCCCACGGTGTGGCCCAAGGCCTTTACTGGTTAGAGGATTTAATGTCCACCCGTCACGCGCCCTTTTTAAAAAAGGGGAGCATTGAGCGACGCCCCATTGCACAGCGCCGCCTGGTGCACTCGGGCTACGGGTTAGACGATTTTCCCGATGCCCACTTGGCTGCTATTGCCCACGCGGGTATGGACAGTATTATGGTCTACTGCGGCGGCGTGAATCAAAATCATTTAGGTCACGCCGATTTTAACACCCTGGTGCATCGCGCCGCCAAATACGGCATTGGTGTGTATATCTACAGTATGTTAGAGGCCAAAATGCACCCCGAGGATGAGGGCGCTGCAGAATATTACGACGGCTTGTACGGCAGCGTGTTTAAGGCCTGCCCCGGTTTAGCGGGCGTGATTCTGGTGGGCGAGAGCGTAGAATTTCCAAGCCGCGACCCCAACACCTCGGGCAAGCGTCGGGTAGACAATTTTGTAGAGAATATTCCCACGGGCAAGGTGTCACCGGGCTGGTGGCCCTGCTACGACTACGCCCAATGGGTAACGCTGGTGCGGGACAGTATCCGCAAGTACAACCCCAGCGCCGACATTGTATTCTGGACCTACAACTGGGGCCGTCAGCCGGTAGAGAAACGGTTGGCACTTATTAACAGCCTGCCCACCGACATCAGCCTGCAGGCCACCTTTGAGATGAACGAGCCTAAAAAATTCGGCAACGCCTGGGGCTATTGCACCGACTACACCCTATCCTTTGAGGGACCGGGGTACTACTTTAAAACCGAGGCCGAGGCGGCCAAAAAACGGGGCATCCGTATGTACACTATGGCCAACACCGCCGGCCTGACCTGGGACTACGGTGTGATTCCCTACGAGCCTATGCCCTACCAGTGGATCAAACGCTACAAAGCCATTTTAGAGGCCCACGATACCTACGGCCTTTGCGGAATTATGGAGGGGCACCACTACGGCTTTTGGCCCTCCTTTATCAGTGATTTAACCAAGAAGGCCTATTTTGACCGGGAGACCTCTTTAGAGCAGTCCTTGACCGACGTTTTAGCCAAGCATTTCGGCCCTCAAAACGTGCAAGGGTTAAAAAAGGCTATGCGGCTGTGGAGCAAGGGCATTACCTATGCGGTCCCCTCGATTGAGCACCAGTACGGCCCCTTCCGTATCGGGCCGGCTTATCCTTTGAATTTAGACCGGAAATTATTGCCCCCCATCACCCCCCACGCGGTGCACGCCACCGGCATTTTCCCGCCGGAGTACACCGCCCGCAACAACGGTTTTGCCGAATTGAGCAGTGTGCGTATGCCCGAGGAGGTTAAATTCTTAAAAATGATGCTAAAGCTCTTTAAAGAGGGCGTTGCCGTAGCCAAGGCCGAGTGTCAAGTGAACCCTGCGGTGAAAAAACTGTTAGGGTTAATGGAATTTTGGTGCATTGGCATTCAAACCGGCCTAAACGTAAAGGCTTGGTACGTATACTGTCAGCAGTTAAAGTTAGAAACCAACCTTAAAAAAATCGACGCGCTGTTAGATAAAATGGAGGCCTTAGCCAGAGCCGAAATTAAAAATACCGAAGCCGCCATTCCCCTGGTGCAGGCCGATTCCCGCTTGGGTTGGGAGCCCAGTATGGAGTACCAGGCCGACGAAGCCCGTCTGCGTTGGAAGATTCGTCAGGTAAACTATATGTTAGA
>CAZUJI010000016.1:6825-13047 GCA_964620235.1 uncultured Eubacteriales bacterium | reverse complement strand
TTGGGGTTGGCGGCCTTTAAGGTTTCGCCAATGCCGGTTAGGGTGCCGCCGGTGCCAATGCCGGCGCAAAAGCCATCTATAGGCCCGCCCACCTGCGCTAACAGCTCTTTGGCAGTTTGCTCTCTTTGAATGGCGGGGTTCGCGGGATTTTCAAACTGCTGGGGTACAAACACGCGGCTATCCTCCGCCTGCATACGCAGGGCAGTTTGCAAGCACTCCTCAATACAGGCGCCGATGTTGCCTGCATCGTGCACCAAAACCACCTCGGCCCCGTAGTGCTGCACCAGCTTGCGACGCTCTTCACTTACCGAGTCGGGCATAATAATTTTGGTTTTGTAGCCACGCACGGCCCCCACCAAGGCCAAGCCAATGCCCTGGTTGCCGCTGGTGGGCTCTACAATAATGGTATCTTTATTGATTTTGCCCGCCTTTTCGGCCTCTAAAATCATATTATAGGCGGTGCGGGTTTTAATGGAGCCACCCACGTTTAACCCCTCAAACTTAACCAGCACCTGCGCGCTGCCCGGCTCTACCAAGCGTTGCAGACGGATAACGGGGGTGTTGCCCATAGCCTCTAAAATCGTATTACAAATCATCTTGATCCCTCTAAAATCAAATTGTATCTAAAATATTATATTATGCCGACGCCGTTTTTGCAAGTGCATTTTGCGAAGTTGACAAAAATACCCCTGCCGTGGTATACTGTTGGCTGTAATTTTAAGTTTAAAGGGTTGCTGTATATGATTTTTGACCTACCGTTTTTAATCAAAAGCGTTGGCCTGGGCGCGGGCCTGGCGATGGATGCGTTTTCGGTATCCTTGGCCAACGGCTTAAGCGAGCCCCATATGAAAAAGCGTCGCCTTTGCGGCATTGCCGGCGTGTTTGCCTTTTTTCAGTTCTTAATGCCTATGGCGGGCTGGGTGTGCGTGCACACCTTTTTGCAATATTTTTCGGCGGCGCAAAAATTTATACCCTGGGTGGCGCTGCTGCTGCTTTGCTACATTGGCGGCAAAATGCTCATAGATGGCATTAAAAATAAAGATTCTGACCGTTGCGAGCGCCCTGCGGTGGGCTTTGGCGGGCTGCTGGTGCAGGGTGTGGCCACCTCAATTGACGCGCTTTCGGTAGGCTTTACCATTGCCGACTATACCCCCCTTGCCGCTTTGATTTGCTGCTTGCTGATTGGCGCTGTAACCTTTGCCATTTGCGCGGCAGGGTTGGCCATCGGTAAAAAGGCCGGCTGCAAGCTGGCGGGCAAGGCCTCCATTTTGGGCGGCGCGATTTTGGTGGTTATTGGCATTGAAATTTTTATAACCGGTATTTTTTAACCTCAATTACTGTTTTTTGCAAACAAAAAAGCATCTCACAAGAGATGCTTTTTATTTTTATGCGGCCATCGAGGTGGTGTCTACCGTGCTACTGTCGCCGGAAGTGTCGGTAGGAGGTGTGTCGTCGGTGCCCTCGGAGGAGTTTCCGTCAGCGCTGCCCACGTCCGAGCCGGAAGCAATATCGCTGCCCGACACAATATCCGAGGAAGCATCGCCGCTGTCGGTATCCTCAGAGCTGACCGGCCCACTGCTTACCGGGGGGTTGCTTACCGTGGTAGAGGAGGTTTTGCTGTTATTGCTGCTTGCGGGAGGTGTAAACCAACCGGATTTGTCTACAGGGTGGGTCTTGATATACTCCTCGGGTGAAATCCCCTCGTACAAAAAGGCGTGTACCGTCTTTTTGGCGTAATCGTAATTGTAGTATTTTGCCGCGCCGACACCGGCAGCGGTGTAGTTATCGTCGATAACGTACTCGTGCATAGGGGCCTTGGCTTGCTCCATTTTAACGTCGTCGGTCATTAAAATGCCGGCCAGGGATAAAATATCACTATACCCCAAAGAGGTTTGCACGTAGGGCAAAAACGCCTTAATGGTGGCGGGATATTTGGATTTTTCAAGCTTTAAGGCCTTGTTAAACAGCTGCTCTAACACGTAGCGCTGGCGGTCGGTACGGCCGTAGTCCCAGTTTTCGCCGTCTACCGTAGCGGTTTTGCGCAAACGGGCGTATTCGCAGGCCTGCATACCGTTTAAAATCTGCTTGCCGGCCTTTTCGATATAATCGGGCTTAAAGCCTTGGGCTTCGGCCAAATACTTCATATGATAATTGGCGTTAATGCGCTCTTGCTCGGTTAACTCTACCTCAATGCCGCCCATAGCGTCAATTACGTACCGCATACCCTCAAAGTTAATGGTGGCGTAATGGCGAATGTCTAACCCAAACAGCTGGTTAATGGTTTTAATGGCCAGCTGCGGGCCGCCTAAGGCGTACAAAGCGTTAATTTTATGGGGCTTGCCGTTTACCTCTACCAAGCTGTCGCGCAAAATAGAGAACAACCGCACGGTGTGATGCTTATTGTCAATACTCAGCACCATAATCGAGTCGGTATTGCCGGTGGTGGCGCCCACCTCACGGGCGTCGATACCAAACAGGGCAATGTTGGTTACGGTGTCGGGCAGGTCAACGTTAATGCCTAAGTCACTCTCGGTTAACTCGGCAAAATCTTCGTCCTTGTCGTACTTAAACATCGAGAATAAAATACCCACCGTTGCCAAAACCAAAGCCAACACCGATGCGCAAACAATTAAAACGATTTGCGCAGGGGTTAACTTCTTTTTTTTGCCGTTTTTGCGTTTTTTGCCACCGTGGCGTTTTTTGGCCTTATATACGGTCTTGTGATTTTCGTCGTAAAACAACTTTTACATCTCCAATTCTTAACACTCAAAAATATCTTTCTGACTTGTTAGTATACCACATATTATACTATAACGCAATACGTTTTATAATTTAAGAATATTTTGTAAATTCTTTCTTATTTTGACAAAATATTTTTTTCGGTTGCCACCATAATCCGCCCAAAATCGGTAAAAATAAGCCTTGCCTTGGGTTTGGAGGATGCTTTTATGTACACTGTTTTTTTGTGCGGCGGGCGACAAAATCATAGGGTTGCCAAAATTTTAGAGCCCTGTAAGGATATTCTTTTGCAGCCGGCGGTATCGGGCGAAATGCTGCGCGGCCACGTTTTTTTATGCGATCATTTACCGCCTGCCAACCTACGTCTGCACTGCCGGGTGGGGGTTGCCCCCGGAGATGCACCACCGGCTTTGGAATTTTTCAAAGCGCAGAATATTCCCGTTTTAACGGTGGGTCGTTCCCCGCGGGACACGCTGACCCTCTCCAGCCGCCAAGAGCTGTGCGCCGTAATCAGCCTGCAGCGAAGGCTTTGCGATTTAAACGGCCGTTGTGTGGGCCCCGCCGAATATCCCGTTGCCCTTACCTACCCCTGCAGCGACACCGCTCTTTTGTATGCTGCCGCCCTGCTTTTGTTGTGTGGAAAAGAGGATTTTTTGCTGCGTGAGGCGCCCTTTTTGTGTCAAAGCTTGTCGGGCACTTCAAATTGACAAGCCTTATTTTTTGATGTATACTATAGAAAAGAAGAAACGGTAACAGTCTACTTGGGAGGTGCCCGTATGCCCTATAAAATTTTAGAATTAGACCCTTATTTAATGCCCTTTGCCAAGGACATTGACCTTCGTATGGAAAATTTTAAGCGCAAAAAAAAGGAGCTGCTGCAAAACGGGCAAGCCTTAACCGATTTTGCCAACGGGCACGCCTATTTTGGGTTTCATCGCACCCCCAAGGGCTGGGTATACCGCGAGTGGGCCCCTGCCGCCGAGGCTATGTTTTTAACCGGCGATTTTAACGGATGGGACACCTTTGCCTGCCCTATGTCACGGTTAGAAAACGGCGTATTTGAGGTACAGCTATCGGGCAAAAACGCCCTGCAGGCAGGGCAAAAGGTGCAGGCCGTTATCATTCACAACGGCACCCCCCTGCACCGCATACCCTTGTATGCCACCCGCGTGGTACAAGACCCGCAAACTCTGCTTTGGTGCGCCGAGATTGAAGAGCCCGACGCTGCCTTTGCCTGGACAGACGGCGGCTTTACCCCCGCCAAAACCCCTTACATCTACGAGTGCCACATTGGTATGGCGCAAGAAAAATACGGCGTTGGCACCTATAAAGAATTCCGCGAGAACGTTCTGCCCCGCATAAAAGCCTTGGGCTACAACACCATTCAAATTATGGCCATTATGGAGCACCCCTATTACGGCTCCTTTGGGTATCAGGTGTCTAACTTTTTTGCCGCCTCCTCGCGCTACGGCAACGCTTGGGAATTAAAAGAGCTAATTAACGCCGCCCACGCTATGGGCATTGCGGTTTTGCTGGACGTAGTACACTCCCACGCGGTAAAAAACACCGCCGAGGGCTTAAACGAGTTTGACGGCACCGAGTACCAATTCTTCCACTCGGGCCAGCGCGGCAACCACAGCGCCTGGGGCACCAAATTGTTTAACTACGGCAAAAACGAGGTGCTGCACTTTTTACTGTCGAACCTAAAATATTGGATGGAAGCCTTCCATTTTGACGGGTTTCGCTTTGACGGTGTAACCTCTATGCTCTACCACGACCACGGCTTAGGCAGCGCCTTTAGCGGGTACGATATGTATTTTTCGCTGAATACCGACACCGAGGCCGTTACCTATTTGCAGCTGGCCAACGAGCTGATTCACACCCTAAACCCCCACGCCATTACGGTGGCTGAGGATATGTCGGGTATGCCGGGTATGTGCTTAAAAATAAAAGACGGCGGCCTTGGGTTTGATTACCGTCTGTCGATGGGCGTGCCGGATTTATGGATTAAAACCATTAAAGAGACCCCCGACGAGCAATGGGATATGTGGAAGTTCTGGTTTGAGCTGACCACCCGCCGCAAGGGCGAAAAGAACATCGGCTACAGCGAATCTCACGACCAGGCGCTGGTGGGCGATAAAACCATTATGTTCCGCCTGTGCGATGCCGAGATGTACACCGCTATGGCTAAAAATATCCCCAGTGCGGTTATTGACCGCGGCATTGCCCTGCACAAAATGATTCGGCTGCTTACCGCCTCCTTGGCGGGCGAGGGCTATTTAAACTTTATGGGCAACGAGTTTGGCCACCCCGAGTGGATCGACTTCCCCCGTGAGGGCAACGGCTGGAGCTACCACTACTGCCGCCGCCAATGGAGCCTGGCCGACGACGCCAACCTGCGCTACGGCGGCCTGCAGGCCTTTGACAAGGCCATGCTGGCGCTTTTGCAGGCGCAGGCCGTTTTAAACAAAAAAACGGTGCATTTGTGCACCCACCAGCCCGACCAGGTGCTGATTTACCGCAAGGGCGATACGGTATTTGCCTTTAACTTTAACCCCACCCAATCCTTCGAGGGGTATTTTATCCCCACCGGCAAATGGGGCAAATATCAGGTAACCTTGTCTACCGACAGCGGCGAATTCGGCGGCTTTGACCGCGTAGACGAAAATTACGTTTACACCGCCAAGACCGGCGCCGACAAGCGCATTGGGTTCCCTTGCTATCTGCCCGCCCGCAGCGCTTTGGTATTTAAAAAAATATAAAAAATTCCGTCCGATAGGGCGGATTTTTTTATATCAACCTTGTTTTTTGGTAAAAAATACAGTATACTTATGGTATATGTGTTATAAAAAAGGAGAACTAATGATGCAAACTGTTTCTTTTCAAAAAGATTTACCCATTAACGGTCACTATGACGTTGCCGTTTGCGGCGGCGGCCCTGCCGGTATTTTTGCAGCCCTGGCAGCAGCCCGCAACGGTGCCAAGGTATTGCTTATTGAGCGCTACGGCTTTTTAGGCGGCGCAGCAACCGCCAGCTTTGTAAACCCTATTAGCGTATTTAAAAAGAACGGCAAACAGGTTATTAAAGGTATGCCCTGGGAGTTTGTAGAGCGCTTGGCCGAGGCCGGCGGCGCCTATGCCGATTATGAATCGGGCAACGTGCCGGTAGACACCGAGCTGTATAAGCTGATTGCCCAACGTATGCTGTTAGATGCCGGCGTAGAGCTTTGCCTACATACCTTTGTGGCCGACGTGCTTTGCAAAGACAACAAGGTTACCCATTTGGTGTTAGACAACAAAAGCGGCCTTTCGGCAGTAACGGCCGACTACGTAATTGACTGCACCGGTGATGCCGACGTTGCCGCCCTGAGCGGTATGCCTATGCAAGAGGTACCTCCCAAGGAGGAGCTGCAGCCCTGCTCGTTAGGCCTGCGCCTGGGCGGTGTACAAACCAAGGGCTTACACGGCCTGCACCCCGCCGCC
>CAZUJI010000016.1:0-6815 GCA_964620235.1 uncultured Eubacteriales bacterium | reverse complement strand
CGCCTGCAACGCCAAATACCAAATGTTCTCGGTACGCGAGAAGTTTGAGTCGGTGGCCGACGTGGAGCGTATTCCCCAATTCGGCGGTCCCTGGTTCTGTACCATTCTGCAGGATGAAGAGGGCATTGTAAACGTAAACATCACCCGTACCGCTGCCGACGCCACCAACAATAACGACATTGTTGCCGCCGAGTGCACCCTGCGTGAAGATATTCATCAGTTTGTATACCTGCTGAAAAAATATATCCCCGAGTTTAAAAATTGCTTCCTGGTAACCACCGCCACCCAGGTAGGCTTCCGCGAATCCCGCCGCATTTTGGGCGAGCACGTGCTTACCGCCGAGGAGTATATTGACGCCTTGCATTTTGAAGATGCAGTTGCCCGCGGCGCCCACTGTATTGATATTCACCGCGCGAAGGACACCAAGCAGGACGTACGCTTTTTAGACCAAGCCGGTTATATCCCCTACCGCAGTATGTATAACGCGGCGTTCCCCAACCTGCTGGTAGCCGGCCGTTGCGTATCGGCCGACCGTGTGGCCTTTGCCTCCATTCGCGTGCAGGCTACGGCTATGGCCTTGGGTCAGGCCGCCGGTACCGCCTCCGCCATTTGCCGCCGCGACGGTCGCGCCGTTGGCGATATTGATATTGCCGCCCTGCGCACCACCTTAGAGGAACAGGGCGCCGATATCTAAAATTTAAAAAAGTTTGGGAGGAGCTTTGCAAAGAAGCTCCTCCCATTTTTTATCCATAATATAAAAAACGCTTTTCATAACGTTTTCCCTCTTGATAATAAAAACTTTTTCTGTTACTATCAAGGTAGAAAAGCACTTTAAAGATTGGCGGTAATGTTATGAAAATTTTGTATTCTTCTATTATTTATGAGAATCCTCTGCCCCAGTTAGAGAGCAAGCAAAGCTTCTTCCCTTATTTGTGCGAATGTAAAGACGGCAGCCTGCTGGCCACCACCGCCATTGGCCAGGCCTTTGAAAGCGTAGACAGCCACACCTACGCCTGCCGCAGCACCGACGGCGGCAAGACCTGGAGCGCGCCCCAGCCCCTGTACAACGTAAAGGGTCAGGCCTGCCCTATTACCGATTATGCCAAGCCCGTATGCCTGCCCGACGGCCGTTTGGTGCTTATGGGCTACGCCTATTTGCGCGAGAGTGACCGTTTGCCCATTGGCAACCCCGAAACGGGCGGTCAGTTAGACGATATTTTATTTTACGCCGTGTCGGAGGATAACGGCGTCAGTTGGAGCAATATTCGACCCATTGATTGCGCCTGGGGACCCCACGTAGAAGCCTCGGCACCCATCACGGTATTGCAAGACGGCAGTTGGATTACCCCCATTACCGGTTTCTCCAAGTGGGACGGCACCCACACCGGCCCCGTTTGCGGTCGGGCGCTCCGCTCTTACGACCAAGGTAAAACCTGGAACGACGACGCCGTATGTATGGATTTTGGCGGCCCCGTAGCCTGCTACGAGCAACGGATGTGCCAGCTGGCCGACGGCACCATTGTTGACATTGGCTGGAACGAGAATTTAGAAACGGGTGAGCGGTTCCAAAACCACTACACCTATTCTACCGACGGCGGAAAAACCTGGAGCAAACCAATACCCACCGGCATTTTGGGGCAGGCCTCCTCGGTTTGCGCCATTGGCGGGCAAAAATTATTAGCGCTGCACGCCATCCGCCGCGACACCCACCGCCCCGGCATTTACGCCTGCGTGGTAGATTTTAGCAATCGGGAATGGAACGTTGTAGAGCAGCAGCTGCTCTGGGAGCCCCCCACACCGGTGGTAAAGGATACCAAAATGGCCGAAATTTTCTCCTTTTTAAAATTCGGTCAACCCGGCGCCAACCTGCTTAGCGACGGCACCGTAATGATGACCCACTGGTATGCCGAGCAAGGGCAATATAAGACCGTAGCCACCAAAATCGAGTTGTAAAGCACACGACTGTGCCCTTTTGCCGAAAAAGGCGCACAGGAATTACGAACAGATATAGCCAATATATCAAATCTTAAAGGGGCAAGTATTTTTATGAATAAGGGGGCTCGAATTTTCAAAAGTGTAGGTATCCTTTGCTTGATACTTTGCCTTTTGGCTTGGTTTTACGCTGCCACCCTCCCTCGGGTCAACCCGCTGCACACCTGTAACGACCCGGCGGCGCAACAAAAATTGGCGCAATATGAACGGGATTATATGAAACAACATCCCTATTCCACCAATCAAAAGCCCTGCCCCCGGTGGGAACACCTCTCCCGCTTTGCAAGCTTGATTTACTCACCTTACCTGCCCAGTATGCTCTGCGGCAGCGGTCACGTCGTTTGGGGCACCGTGACCCAAGTAGCCGATGATGGCCGCATCACCGTAAAAATAAAAAGGAACGTTATAGGGCATTTTGGCCTCAATAATACCGTAGAGGTTAACGACGTTACCCCCACCTTAGAGGTTGGCAAGGAGTATATTCTGTTTTTGAATTTTGATTCCTTCAAAAATGCCTATATGACCACTTGCATTGAGCACGGCATATTTGCCGTTACGCCCGAGGGGTTATACGCGTACTCCAACAGCACCGACCTTTCGGCCTATGACGGTCAACCGCCCCAGGCGTTGATCGACCAGCTTCGCCGCACCTATAGTGAAATGATGGATTTAATAAAATAATTATACGAAAGCAAGCCGCCCTTAAGAAATAAGGGCGGCTTGCTGATTTTTTATTCCATTTAATACACCCGCGCGCCCTCGGCAAAGACGATGGCGGGTACTACCGCCCAGGGGTGGAACAGACTGCAATTGGCCTTTTGCTCCTTACCCCAGGCCTCAAAGGTGGTGGTGGCTCCCTGGTCTAACATCAACTGCCAGCATCCCGGGTCCAAAGCCAGCTGCTCGGCCAAATCCCGCCGCCCGTTTTGCACCAAAGCCGCTAAGGTAAAATAGGCCATATAGACCCCCATACAGGTTAAACCCTTTTGGGCAATAAAATCTATAAGACGGTTTTTTAAGGCCTCGTCCTCGGTGCCAATGCCAAAAAGCAGGGGCAACACGTTGGAATGTATAGCGCTGTGGGTGGTATGGGGCGCATCTACAAACAAGCCGCTTTGCGGGCAATAAAAGGCCTCTATAAAGGCCTGCTTAACCGCCGCAGCGCAACCGGTAGGCGCTTGGCCTGCAAGGGTAAGCAATTCGTCGTAGCTTTGCAAAAAGCCCACCCAAAAGGCGTTAAGCACGTTGTGCATACCGGGGCCAATGGGCTGGGTTAGCGGAAAATCATACCCGTCCCGCAGGTTGTCGGGCCAGTCCACCAAGTTCCATTTGTCGTCTACCTGCTCTAACAGACCTTGGGGATTGGCAAATTTTAAAAAGTGGTTGTACACCCCCGTAACGTAGGGTAGGGTTTGCTTTACAAACGCTAAGTCGCCGTCTTGGGCATATACCCAAGCGATTTGCGCCGGCAGCTGCAGAGAGTAATCGGCAATTTCGTGCATTTGACCCGCATTACACACCGACATTAACCCCGGACAAATTTGTGCCGATGCGCAGCATTCCAAAATGGCTTTTTTGATAAAGGCAGTATCCCCCGTAAGCAGGGCCTTGGGCTACAAATTGACCGTTGATATACAGTTTATAATAATCGTCAGCGGTGATTTTAAGCAGGGCCTTCCCTATTTTTGGCAAGGAAACTTGCTTGCGAAACAAAATATGTCTGCACAAAAACTTTTGATCATCGTCCCGCGCCATAATTCTTTTTGCCGTTTTACCAAGAATCGGTCTCGGCAGCAAATCGGCAAAATCGGGTGACAAATAAATTGCGCTTGCATAGCACCACTCCTTTGCTGCTATTGTAGCACACCCTAATTATAAAAACAATTCAAAAATCGGCTTGTTTTATCTAAAAAAATGCGCCACGCGTTGCTTTTGGGCACGGGGTGTGGTATACTAATGCTACGTTATAAATTTGAGGTGAAGCTATGGCGCAAAAGACCTTGCTGTTTGATTTAGACGGTACCCTAACCGACTCCGGCCCGGGGATTATCAACTGCGCGCGGGTAACCCTGGCCCATTTTGGCCTGCCCATACCCACAGACGAGGCGCTGCGGGTGTTTGTTGGCCCGCCGCTGAGAGATACGTTTTTTAAGTTTGGCATACCGTCAGACCGACTGGAGGAGGCGGTAACCGTGTACCGCAAGCGGTATTTTACTCTGGGCAAGTTTGAAAACGCCCCCTACCCCGGCATAGAGCCGCTGCTGCAGGTCTTGCAGGCCGCGGGGCATCGGCTGTTTGTGGCCACCTCTAAGCCCGAGGGGCTGTCGGTAGAGATATTAGAGCATTTTGGCCTGGCCAAATATTTTGAAGCCATTTGCGGCTCGGTAATGGACGGCTCCCGCGACAACAAGGCCGACGTAATTGCCTATTTGCTTAGCAAGGCAGGCAGCGTAACCCACCCCGTAATGATTGGCGATACGGTGTTTGACATGGCGGGCGCTAAGGCCCATAACATCCCCTGCGTGGGGGTGACCTGGGGCTACGGCAAGGCCCAAGACCTACTGGCCGCCGGTGCGGCAAGCTTGGCCCACACGCCGTTGGAATTATTAGAAATATTAAAATAAGAGGTTTGCATTATGAATATGGACGAAGTGATTAAACGCATTAACGAGCTGGCACACAAAAACAAGGCCGAGGGCTTAACCCCCGAAGAACTGGCCGAGCGCGACAAGCTGCGCCGCATTTATATTGACGGCTTTAAGGCCAGCCTGGTGGGGCAGTTAGAAAATACCTATATTGTAGACCCAGACGGCACCAAGCGTAAATTAGAGGCGAAAAAATAACTGTCTTAAACGGCTACTACAACGCTAAGCCTTCCCCAGCGGGGAAGGGGGACCGCGGTAGCGGTGGATGTGGAGATAAAATATGATTTATCCATACAATAAAACCCTTGTCCCCATTGCACAAAAGCTTCGAAAAAATATGACCGTCCAAGAAAAACACTTATGGTATGATTTCTTAAAAAAATTGCCCCTTACAGTAAACCGTCAAAAAATTATTGGCAATTATATTGTGGATTTTTTTATTGCTGAAAGACGTATTGTAATAGAAATTGACGGTATGCAACACGGAGAGATAACACATATAGAAAAAGACCAACAGCGAGATACAACGCTACATAAATTGGGTATTACCGTCCTACGCTATACCAATACAGATATAAATCAAAATTTTTTATCTGTGTGTAAGCATATTTTGTATACTCTTGGTCTGCAAGAATGCGATATTATATAAAACCGTAATCACAATCATTCTCCTCATCCACCACCTTCGGTGGTCCCCCTTCTCCGCTGGAGAAGGCTAAATTTGATTTGTAGAGGCGAAAAAATAACTCATAAAATAAAACCACCCTCTGGTCACACTTCGCAAAGCAGTGTCCCAAGGGTGGTTTTGTTGTTCTATTTGTTTTTACAGTACATAGTAGGGATTAGGTTTGAACAACAGCGTAATAAAATCAATAAACACACCTATACCAAATAAGCCAGCGGTAAATAAATATAATATGCCCATACCGATTTTGCCTTCATAAAACTTGTGCGCTCCAAAACATCCCAGGAAAAAGCACAATAAAAGAGCAACCCATTTGTTTTTTGCGCGACCTACGACGCCAACGCCAACAACATTAGTGTTTGCGTTGGTATTTGCGTTATTTATGACTATATTCGGTGTGTTAGCGGCACCTTTTAACTCTTCTACTTGACGACCACACGCAGTACAAATAACGGCATCCTCCGAAATTTTTGCACCGCAATGTTTACAAAATTTTGTTTTTACACTTTCTTGGGTGGGTGTTTGATTATCCATATACTTATCCTCCTTCAATTGGTATATATATTTTAACACATAAGTATTCAATTGTCAACATATGTGTTCATAATTTATTTAAAAGCGCAATAGAATATACTATAGAGGTGAGTTTATGTATGTTCCTGCGCTTGACCCAAAAATAGTAGGTAAAACTATTGCTTTTTTCAGAAATCAAAAAGGGGTTTCTCAAGAAGTTTTAAGTGGATTTGCCGATATTGGCCGAAGTCACTTAAGTGCCATTGAACGCGGTGAGCGAAAACCTACTTTGGAAACGTTTTTTAAAATATGCTGTGCTTTGAATGTAAAAATGAGCGACGTTATTTTAAAAATAGAAACAGAATTAGAAAATGTTAAACAATAAAAAACACGAGGCGATTGCCTCGTGTTTTTTATTACGCCGCAACGGGCGTTTTATTCTTTTTATTAAGCAAATGCAGTATGACGGTGATGCCTACCAGACCTAAACCAATCAAGTCGGTTACAATGCCGGGGTAAATCAACAGCAAGCCGCCTGCAACACTGAGCAACCGCTCGTACCAAGTCATACGGTGTAAGAAGTAACCCTCTAACGCGGCAGATACGGCGAAAATTCCCGTAAACGAGGTGATGCAAATCAGAACAACCTCGCCCACGCCGGCGGTGCCGATAAACAGCATTGCCGGGTTTAAGGCAAACACATAGGGCACGATAAAGGCGCCTATGGCCAGCTTGGTAGAGGTAAGAGCCGTTTTCATAGGGTTGGCCTGTGCAATGGCTGCGCCGGCATAGGCTGCCAGAGCAACGGGGGGTGTTAAGTCGGCCACAATGCCAAAGTAGAATACGAAGAAGTGGGCAGCAACGGTAGGAACGCCCATGCGCACAAGAATCGGTGCACAGGTTGCTGCCATGATGCAGTAGTTGGCAGTGGTGGGAACGCCCATGCCCAGAACGATGCAGCAGATCATGGTCAAAAACAG
>CAZUJI010000015.1:0-13534 GCA_964620235.1 uncultured Eubacteriales bacterium | reverse complement strand
GATGAGCTGGAGAAAGAGTTTTCCCGCAACAATATCCGTCTGCCCGACGAGCAAATGGAAGCCTTTTTGTTGGATATTGCCCGTCGCCAGCACTGTAACTCGGTAGAGGATTTTTACGCGGCCATAGGCTACGGCGGTATTCTGCTTTCGCGTATTATGCCGCGGATTAAAGACGATTATAATAAGCTGATTAAAACCCAAAAGCTGGTTGAAATTAAAGATTATATTCGGTCACCCATTACCTACAAATCCTCTGAGGGTGTAATCATTGAGGGCATTGATAATTGCCTTGTTAAGCTCTCAAAATGTTGCACTCCTCTGCCCGGGGACGATATCATTGGCTTTATTACCCGCGGGCACGGTGTGTCCATTCATAAACGGGATTGTAATAACGTGCCGCAGGATATTTCAAAGTCAGAGGAGCCCGAGCGTTGGATTAAGGCCTATTGGGCCGATTCGCAGAACGAGAGCTTTAAGGCCTCGTTGCAGATTCTGTCGGTGGACAGAAACGGCGTGTTAGCCGACGTTTCTTTGGCGCTGGCCAATATGCGGGTGGCGCTGCATTCGGTAAACGCCCGCGAGTTAAAAGACGGCAATTGCATTATTCAGGTTACTTTAAGTATTGAAAATTTAGAGCACCTAAAAACTATCTGCGCTCGGTTAGAAAAAATCCGCAGCGTTATTAGTGTAGAAAGAACCTCACAGTGACGTTTTAAATTTAAGGAGAAAACTATGTTAGCCATTGTTCAACGGGTAAATCACGCAGCAGTAACGGTAGAGGGTACCGTTACCGGCCGAATTCAAAACGGTTTGTGGATTCTTTTGGGCGTTTTTGAAGACGATACGCCCGAGGATGTGGAGATATTGGCCTCGAAAACCTCTAATTTGCGCATTTTTTGCGACGAAAACGACAAGATGAATTTATCGGCATTGCAGGTAGGCGCCTCGGCGTTGGTTATTTCTAATTTTACTCTGTGCGCCGATACAAAAAAAGGCACTCGCCCATCCTTTAGCCATGCTATGCCGCCTGAAACGGCCAATGCCTATTACGAAATGTACTGTGACCTGTTGCACAATAACGGCATTAAAGACGTACAAAAAGGTGTTTTTGGTGCACATATGCAGATTGATGCCGATTGTAACGGTCCTGTAACCATTTGCTTAAATACCGAGGTGTGGCGCCGTGCAAAATAAAAAATTTGCTTTAGGCCCTTTGGGTGCCAACGCCTACGTGGTAACCGTCGGTGGCGAAAGCGTAGTAATTGACCCGGGCGACGTGTCCGAAGAGTTTTGCGCTTATTTGCAAAGGCTGCCATCGATAAAATATGTTTTATTAACCCATCGGCATTGTGACCACGTATCGGCGGCCGAGTATATTCGGCAGACCTATGGGGCAAAAATTGCTATACATACAGAGGATGCCGAGGCTTGGAACACGCCCGAGGGTAACCTGGCCAACCGAATGCACGGTATGTATACCCTAAAAACTGTTCCGCCGGCCGATATAGCATTGCAAAATGGTGATGCTTTGGTTTTTGGAAATACCAAAATTGAGGTTTTACACACTCCCGGACACTCGGCGGGTGGTGTATGCTTTATTATAGGGGACACCATTTTTACCGGAGATACCTTAATGCAGGGGGCTATTGGTCGTTTTGATTTTCCCACCGGGGATCGCGCAGCGCTATTTTCCTCCCTGCGTCGCTTAAAACAATTGCCGCAAAATTATCGGGTTTGTCCCGGTCACGGCGGCGATACTACGCTGTATGACGAGATAGGAACCAATCCGTATATGTTAATGTTGGGGTAAATTATGATTTTTTGTACCTATAATCACTCGTTTATTTACGAGCTTGAAAAATTAGCGCGGTTATTTATGCCTTTTGAAAAATTCCAATTTTGCGATGATGCGCAATGGCCCGAAGAGGGTATATTTACCGCTGTACGCGCCTTAGAAAGCGGCAACAAGTGTCTGGTTGCTTGGGTAAATATTTCGGGGCGTCAAGCCGAAAAAGAAACGGTTTTAGATGCATCTGCAGACGAAAAGACCACCGAGCTGGAGCTGGCGCTTTTGCTGTACGCTTGTTTAACAGAAATTACGGGCTACGTGTCCCCTTGGGGAATTTTAACGGGTGTTCGGCCGGCAAAATTGATGGCCCGGATGTTAGAAAAAGAGGGCAAAGCCGCTACCCACGCTTATTTTACCAACCGATTATTGGTTAGCCCCTCAGCTATAGATTTATGTAACCGCTGCGCCGAAAGCGAAAAAGAGATGATCGACCTCTCAAAAAAAGACTCTTACAGCTTATATATTTCTATTCCGTTCTGCCCCAGTCGGTGCGCTTATTGCTCCTTTGTATCCCACTCTATTGAAAAGGCGGCAAATTTAATTCCTAAATATTTAGAATTGCTTTGTGAGGAGTTAAAACAAACCGCGCAAATTGCCAAAAGCCTGCACTTACGGTTAGAAACCGTTTATTTCGGTGGGGGCACGCCCTCGATTTTGTCTGCCGAACAAATCAAAACGCTCTTTACTGTTTTAAAACAAGAGTTTGACCTTTCTACCGTGCGAGAGATTACCTTTGAGGCCGGTCGCCCCGATACGTTGGACGAAGAAAAGCTGCAGGCCATTTTAGACGGTGGCGCAGACCGAATCAGCATTAACCCCCAAAGTATGAATGATCAGGTCTTAGAGGCCATTGGCCGCCGCCACACTGCCCAAGACATTGTAGACGCTTACCGTTTGGCCCGTAAGGTTGGGTTTAAACATATTAATATGGATTTAATTGCCGGTTTGCAAAGCGATACGGTAGAAAACTTTTTAAATACAGTGCAGCAGTTGGTTGACCTTGCCCCCGAGAGTATTACCATACACTCTTTATCAATGAAACGGGCAGCCGCGCTGAATAAAAACAGCTTGTTTTTTGGTATTGAAGAGGGTAACAAGGTGCAGCAAATGCTGGTGCAGTCCCGCCAAATCCTGGCGCAAAACGATTATATACCCTACTATATGTACCGCCAATCCAAAACCATCGGCAATGCCGAAAACGTGGGTTATGCCAAGCCGGGCTACAGCGGGTTATACAACGTGTATATTATGGACGAAACCCATACCATTTTGGCCTGCGGTGCCTCGGCCGTTACCAAATTAAAACAGCCGTGCGGCCCACTTATTGAACGTATTTTTAATTATAAATATCCGTATGAATATATTGACCGCTTTGATGAAATATTAAAACGAAAACAAAGAATAGGGGAGTTTTATGAATTATACCGTTGATGCGATCAATCAAGCCGTTAAAAAGGATATAAAGCAATTTATCAAGCAGGTGGAGCAGGAGTATCATCGGCAGCTGCAGCAATTGGCAATGCGTTTGTTGGCCGATAAATCTAAAAAGATTTTGCTTTTGGCAGGGCCCTCCGGCTCGGGCAAAACCACCTCTGCCCATATCTTGCAGGATATGCTTAAAGCACAGGGTGTAAACGCCCACATTATCTCTTTAGATAATTTTTACCTGCCCGCCCATCGCCTGCCCAAATTGCCCGACGGCTCACCGGATTTTGAATCGGTGTACTCTTTAGACGTAGAAGATATACACACCTGCTTTTATGATCTGCTTACCAAGGGTAGGTGCGATATACCTTTTTTTGATTTTATGGCAGGTGCACGTGCAAACCATACTATTCCCATTGAATTAAAAGCAGATGACATTGCCATTGTAGAGGGTTTGCACGCCTTAAACCCCATATTGTCGGACAATTTGCCTCAGGAAAAATTGTTTAAGCTATACGTCAGCCTTTCGGCCCGTGTGGTAGATGCTCAGGGCGCAATGGTGCTTACCAATCGGCAAATGCGCTTTGTGCGTCGGCTTTGCCGCGACTATGTCTTCCGCAATTCGTCGGCCGAAAATACGCTAAAAATGTGGCCGGGGGTAATTCACGGCGAAGAAAAGTATTTATACCCCTTTAAAAGCATTGCCGACTGCCGCTTTGAAACCTTTCACCCCTACGAACCGGGTGTTTTTGCTAAAACAGCAATAGATTTGCTGGCCGGTGTACCGCAGGAGCATCCCCAGCGGGAGTTTATCGATACTGTGGTTAAGGGTTTGGGTTCTTTCTTGCCGGTGGATAGTGATAATATTCCTAAGAATTCTTTGATTCGTGAGTTTGCAGGCGGCGGCTTATATAGCTGACAAAGGTTGACAAACAAAGGTTAAATTTGGTACAATATAAAGAACTGCAAAAAACAATATATACAGAAAGCTGGCTTTTTTATGGTTAAGAGTATGACAGGCTATGGCAAGGCCGAGGTCGCGTTCGAAACAATGCGCATTTCGGTGGAGCTTAAATCGGTAAACCACCGATTTTTTGAGTTTTCCCCGCGGGTGCCTAAAAATATGGCTTTTTTAGAAGATCGCCTGAAAAACAAGCTGCAATCCGGCATTGCTCGCGGCAAGGTAGATATGTTTGTAAACGTAGATACCTTTGTCGCAGATTCGGCGCAAATTGAAGTAAACGAGGCCTACGCCCAAAGCTACATACAGGCGTTGCGCGCTTTGTCTAAAAAATTCCGCTTAAAAAATGATATTACCGCTTCTGCCGTTGCCCGCAATCCCGAAATTTTCTCTACCCAAAAAGCCGCAATCGACGAAGATCTGCTTTGGAAGAACGTAGACCGGGTTGCGGGTGAAGCGTTGGCATCCTTCTTGCAAATGCGCACCGCCGAAGGTCAGCGTTTGGCCGAGGACGTTACCGGCCGCGCCAAACAAATTTTGGCTTGGGTAGACGTAATTGAAGAACGCTCACCCAAGCAAGTGGAGGAATATCGCCGTCGCTTAGAGCAAAAGGTAAAAGAGCTGTTAGATGATAAGCAAGTAGACGAACAACGCCTTTTGACTGAAACAGCCATTTTTGCCGACAAGATTGCCGTAAATGAAGAAACCGTTCGGTTGCGCAGCCACATTGACCAGTTGCTGCAGCTGCTGGGTGGTGACGTACCCGCCGGTAGAAAATTGGATTTTATTGTGCAAGAAATGAACCGTGAAACGAATACGATCGGTTCTAAAACCCAAGATATGGAAATTTTGCGTTTGGTTGTGGATATGAAAGCTGAGATTGAAAAGATCCGCGAGCAGATTCAAAACATTGAATAAAGGTGAATGGTATGAAATTAATCAATATTGGTTTTGGTAATATGGTATCGGCTGCGCGTTTGGTGGCCATAGTCAGCCCCGAGTCGGCGCCCATTAAACGTATTGTGCAGGATGCAAAAGAGCGCGGCACCTTAATTGATGCCACCCACGGCCGCAGAACCAGAGCGGTGATTATTACCGACAGCGACCATATCATTTTAACCTATCTGCAATCTGAGACCGTTGCTGCCCGCATCAGCGAGGAAGAAACGATGCAAATGGACGAGGAGGAAGAAAATGAGTAATACCCAAGGGCAATTGTTTATCTTGTCCGGCCCCTCCGGCTCGGGTAAAGATACGGTATTAAAGCTGCTGTTAGAGCAAGACCCCAATTTGTTTTTATCTATTTCTTCCATTACCCGTGATATGCGTCCCGGTGAGGTAGCGGGGGAGAAGTATAATTTTATTTCCAGAGCAGAATTTGAAGAAATGCTGCAAAACAATATGCTTTTAGAGCATAACGTGTATTTGGGCAATTATTACGGCACGCCCCGCTTGCCGGTGGAGCAAAGTTTAGCCAAGGGCAAAGACGTTATTTTAGAAATTGACGTTAACGGTGCAAACAAGGTGCGCAATATAATGCCGCAAGCCGTTTCGGTATTTATTATGCCGCCCTCTTTCGCGGTGTTAAAGCAACGCTTGGTGGGCCGCGGGACCGAAGAGCCTGCCGTAATCGAAAAGCGCTTGGCGCAGGCTATAGAAGAAATTCGCCAAGCCTATACCTATGACTATATTGTTGTCAACGATGTTCTTGACCGGGCAGCGCAGGATTTACAATCTGTTATTGCCGGGGAAAGATGCAAAATAAACAGAAAAAAACATATTATTGACGAGGTGCTGAAAGATGTTGAATCCTAATATTGGTAAACTGATCCAAAAGAGCGAAAATCGGTATGAATTGGTGCTGAATATTGCAAAGCGCGCCAGAGATATCGCCGAGAACGCAGAAGAAAACAAAGAAATTTTAATTGAAAAGCCGGTTACTTTAGCCATTGACGAAATTGCCGCAGAATAATTAGTTGAGGTGAATAGGGTGCAAATCCCTGTTTCTGTAAGTGTTGCTATAGAGCAAAAAATATACCATATCGACACACCCTACAGTTACGCCGTTCCTGCCCACTGGGTTAGCTTGGCGCAACCGGGGTGTCGTGTTGTCGTGCCCTTTGGCAAGGGCAACCGCAACGTGGTGGGTATTATTTTGTCGGTAGAGCAGGGCTTGGAGTTTGAGGTTGAAATCAAATCCATTATCTCGGTTTTAGACGATACACCCTTGCTTTCGGCCGCTCAGCTCTCGCTGTTGCACTGGATGAAACAGCATACCTTTTGCACGTATTTTGATGCTCTGCGCACCATTGTGCCGGCGGGGGTACATTATCGCATGATTGACCGTTTTGCCCTTGCAACGGATTGGGAAAAAACGCAACTGTCTACCGACGAACTGCAGATTGTACAATATCTGCGCAAAAACGGGCCTACAGCCGCACAAATGCTGCAAAAATGCATTGGCGTCACCCAACAAAGCAATATCTTGCAAACAATGGTTAGCAAAGGCATACTCGTAAAGCAGAGCGATTCAAAACAAAGGGTGCAAAACGCTACCTTTAAAATGGTACGCTTTGTGCCGGGGGTAGACATTAAAAATATAAAGTGTACCCCAAAGCAAGCGGAGCTTTTGCGTATTTTAGAAGATATTGGCGGGTGTGCCTCGGTAAAAGAGCTTTGCTACCACGCCGGTGTAACCGCCGGGGTTGTGGCCACTTTAGTAAAACACAATATTTTAGAAACCTACGAGCAAACCTATTACCGTCGCCCGTATACGGCGCAAAAAGGCACCGATACACCCATTGTGTTGACCGAAGCTCAACAGCAAGCCTACGGGGCATTGTTAGATAAATTCAACGGGGGCCAAGGCGGAGCGGCTTTGCTTTACGGTGTTACCGGCAGTGGCAAAACCCAGGTGTTTTTAAAACTGGTGGATACCGTTTTGAAGCGGGGGCGCGACGTAATTGTTATGGTGCCCGAAATTGCTCTTACACCCCAAACCCTTTCTTTGTTCCACGCTCGGTACGGTGAGCAGGTGGCCGTATTTCACAGCGCTATGTCACAAGGCCAGCGTATGGATGAATGGAAACGGGTAAAAGACGGCAAGGCGCATATTGCCGTGGGCACGCGCTCGGCGGTTTTTGCTCCCTTTGCTAATTTAGGGCTGATTATTATGGACGAAGAGCAGGAGCATACCTATAAGTCTGAAAAAAGCCCTCGCTACCACGCGCGGGATATTGCTAAAATGCGTATTGCGCAAAGCAAAGGCTTACTGGTTCTGGCTTCGGCTACACCGTCTATTGAGACCTATAGTAACGCGTTATCCGGCAGATACACCCTATGCACGCTACCTAGTCGTTATGGTAAGGCAGTGTTGCCGGGGGTGGTTACGGTAGATATGCGCAAAGAGCTGCTGGTGGGCAATGCTTCGCCCATAAGTCAGCGCCTTACCCAAGAGATAGACCGTGTTTTGCAGGCAAAACAGCAGGTGATTCTTTTATTGAATCGCCGTGGGCACAACACCTTTATTTCTTGCCCAACCTGCGGTCACGTAATTACCTGTGACCAATGCAGCATTTCTATGACCTATCATTCGGCCAACCGGAGCCTAATGTGCCATTATTGCGGTAAAACCCAGCCTTTTACCGAAACCTGTCCCGTTTGCCAAAACGGCAAATTGCGGTATATGGGGGCCGGTACGCAAAAGGTAGAGCAAGAGTTGGGGCTGTTGTTTCCCAATGCCCGCATTTTGCGTATGGATGCCGACAGTACAATGACACGGCAAAGCTACGAAAAAAATCTTTCGGCCTTTGCCAAAGGCGATTATGATATTATGTTGGGCACTCAAATGGTGGCCAAGGGGTTAGATTTTCCTAACGTGACGTTGGTAGGTGTTTTATGCGCCGACCAATCTATGTACAGTGAGGATTTTCGCAGTTTTGAGCGCACTTTCTCCTTGCTCACTCAAGTGGTGGGTCGCGCAGGTCGCGGCGAGCAAGCCGGTATGGCCATTGTGCAAACCATGCAGCCCGACCATTCGGTGGTTGCATTAGCAGCAAAGCAAGATTACAACGCGTTTTATGAGGATGAAATTCTTACGCGCAAAATTATGATTTATCCACCTTATTGCGACGTTTGCGTTTTGGGTATTAGCGCCGCACAGCGGCAAATGGCTCAGCAAGCTGCGCAATTGGTGTTAGATTATATAAAGCAACAGGTAGCAGGGGAGTATAAAGACGTAAAGCTGATTGCCTTAGGGCCGGTGATTGCAAGTGTTCCCCGTGTTAATAACAAATACCGGTTCAGAATTATTTTAAAATGTAAAAATAATGCCCGTTTTCGGCAGATGATACACGATTTGCTTTGCGATTTTGGAAAGAAATCGCAAAGGGACGTATCTGTTTTTGCAGACATCAACCCCGAGGGGTTGCTATAGGAGGAGTATTATGGCAATTCGTAATATAGTAAAGCGCGGTGACCCTGTTTTAGGCATGGTTTGCCGTCCGGTTACCGTTTTTGACGAGCGCTTGGCTCAATTGTTAGACGATATGAAAGATACCTTGATTGACGCCGACGGCGCAGGCTTGGCTGCGCCACAGGTAGGTGTTTTAAAACGGGTTTGTATTGTTGATGTTGGCGATGGCTTGATTGAGTTAATCAACCCCGAAATTATTGAAGCCAAAGGCAAGCAAGAAGAGGCCGAGGGTTGCTTATCTTGCCCCGGTATTTACGGGGTGACAAAACGGCCGATGAAGGTTACCGTAAAAGCGCAGGACCGCAACGGCAAAGAATTTACCGTATCGGGCGAAGGCCTAAAGGCTCGTGCTTTTTGCCACGAAATCGACCATTTAGACGGCAAACTGTTTACACTGGCCGTTGTTCGTTTTTTAGAAGCTGACGAATAGGAGAAGGGTATGAAACTGGTTTTTTTCGGCACGCCCGATTTTTCCGAAACCTGCCTGCAGGCGTTATTAGATGCCGGGCATCAGGTTTGCAGCGTTTTTACACAACCGGACAAACCTAAGGGTCGAAAAATGGAGCTTTGCCCGTCGCCCGTAAAGGTGTTGGCGCAAAAAGTGGGTATTCCGGTTTATCAGCCCACCACGCTGCGTGACGGTACGGCGTATAATTATTTATCCCAAGAGTCGTATGATGCTTTTGTTGTGGTGGCCTACGGCAAAATCTTCCCCGAAGATTTGCTGGCGTTGCCTAAGTACGGCTGCATTAACGTGCACGCTTCTTTATTACCCAAATATCGGGGCGCATCGCCCATTCAAGCCGCCATTTTAAACGGCGATGCCGTTACGGGTATTACCACCCAGCGTATGGATGCGGGTATTGATACCGGCGATATCTTATTGCAGTCCACAACTGAAATTTTACCCTCCGACAATTGCGAGCGTTTGTTTGACCGTTTAAGCGTACTGGGCGCCGAGACACTGCTGCAAACCCTGCAAGGCTTAGAGCAGGGAATCATTGCCCCCAAGCCCCAAGACCACGCGCAGGCTACCCATTCCGGCATTATATCTAAAGAAATGGGTAAAATTGACTTTAATACAACAGCCACGCAAATTTTCAACCAGGTGCGTGCCTTTGACCCTTGGCCGTCGGCTTATTTTGCCTACAACGGCAAGCATATTAAGGTTACGTCTTCTCAAGTAGTAGACGGTACCGGTACACCGGGCGAGGTGCTGCAAAATAAGGGCAAGCTGGTGGTGGCCTGCGGCCAAAATACAGCTATTGAATTCTTGCGATTAAAGCCCGAGGGCAAAAAAGAAATGCCCGCGACTGATTTTTTAAACGGGAACCCGTTAACGAAAGGAACAATGCTTTGTGACTAAAGCCAGGCAACTTGCCTTAAACGCGCTATTACAGTTAGAAACGCAAAAAGGCTATTCCAATTTGGTAATAGATGAGTTTTTGTCCTCGGCAGACCTTTCGTCGCAGGATAAGGCTTTGGCTTCGGGTTTGTTTTACGGTGTGTTAGAGCGCAAATACACGCTGGATGCGGTTATTAAAAAATTATCTCGGCAATCTAAAAATCCCATTAAATTATACGTACGTTTGGTGTTGCGTATGGGGCTATATCAAATCTTTTTTATGGATAAAATCCCGCCCCACGCTGCAATCAATGAGTCGGTTGAGGCGGTAAAAGCTTCAAAATATGCTTTTGCTTCGGGCTTTGTAAACGGCGTATTGCGCTCGGCTTTACGTCAAAAGGACGAATTGCTGCCGCAAAAAACCACGCCCGACCTGTTCAGAGCCTATTATTCTGCCGAAGAGTGGATTATTAAAAGCCTTATTGCAGATTATGGTCAAAACGTGACCGAAAACGTGCTGGAGGATGCTTTGCAGCCTTCGCCCACGTTTATTCGTGTAAATACGTTAAAAACCACAGTGGAGCAGTTAAAAGAGAAATTTGAGGCTTGCGGTGTGCAGTGTGAAGATACGGTTTTGCCCAATGCCTTGCGTGTTGACGGCTTAAACGGTGTAGCAGGGCACCCATTATATTTGCAGGGGCTGTTCCACGTGCAAGATTTATCCTCTCAACTGTGTGCGGCGGCATTGTCACCCCAACCCGGCGACCGCGTGTTGGATATTTGCGCCGCCCCCGGCGGTAAAAGCTTTACTATGGCGCAAGAAATGCAAAACGAGGGCAGCTTATCGGCCTATGATTTGCATGCGCACAGAGCGAATTTAATTAAAAAGGGCGCCAAACGGTTAGGGTTAAGCAATATAGAAACCGGCGTTGCCGATGCCACAGTATTTAACGAAAAATTAGGCGCTTTTTCAAAAATATTATGTGACGTACCGTGCTCGGGTTTGGGCGTTATTCGCCATAAGCCCGAAATTAAATATCTTGCCAAAGCGCAAGCAGACGCTTTGCCGGCCGTTCAAAAAGAAATTTTAAATACGGCTTGCAAATATTTGCAGGCAGGGGGTACTATGGTTTATTCCACCTGCACCCTTCGCAAGGTCGAAAATTCCGACGTTGTGCAGGCCTTTTTGGCGGAGCATAAAGATTTTTCTATACAAAAAGAGCAAACCATTTTCCCGTCGGATTACGGGTCGGACGGTTTTTATATTTGTGTACTTAAAAAGGAGGGAGCTCCTTGCCTTTAATGGATATTCGCTCTATGACCTATGACGAGATTTTAGCCTGGGTAAAGCAAGCGGGGCAGCCTGCTTATCGGGCCGAGCAAATCTTTTCTTGGGTGCATAAAGGGGTAACTTCTTTTGAAGAAATGAGCAATTTGCCCAAAAGCTTAAAAGAAGTATTAGATTACAATTTTGTAATAAAAGACGTAAATATTAAAAAAAGACTTGAATCTAACATAGATAATACTGTAAAATACTTGTATGCTTTGGATGATGGGGAGAATATTGAGTCGGTTTTAATGCAGTACCATCACGGCTACAGCGTTTGTATTTCCACGCAGGTGGGGTGCCGCATGCGGTGCTCTTTTTGTGCATCGGGCCTTTACGGTCTTACTCGAGATTTAACCGCCTCAGAAATGCTGGCGCAGGTAGCCATGGCAGAGAAGGACAACGGTATACGCGTATCGAATATTGTTATGATGGGTATCGGCGAGCCGCTGGATAATTATGATAACGCCGTTCGCTTTTTGCGATTGGTATCCGACCCGCGGGGAATGAATATCGGTCTACGGCATATTTCGCTTTCTACGTCGGGGGTTGTCCCGGGGATATATAAGCTGAGCAAAGAAAAGTTGCCCATTACGCTTTCTATTTCCTTGCACGCGCCCAACGACGAGATTCGAACAAAAATTATGCCCATCAACAAAAAGTGGGGCGTAGACGAGCTTTTGCAGGCCTGCAAGGATTATTTGGCCGAAAACGGTCGCCGTATTTCTTTTGAATATGCAATGATTCACGGTGTGAACGATACGCCTGCCTGCGCCAAAGAGTTGGCCGCCAAGCTAAAGGGTATGCTTTGCCACGTGAATTTAATACCGGCCAACCCGGTAAAAGAGAATGACTATAATGCATCGTCGTCGGCGCGTATCAAAGCGTTTTGTGACATTTTAACCCAAAAGGGCATTAACGTAACGGTGCGCCGCACCTTAGGCGCAGATATCAATGCCTCTTGCGGGCAATTAAGAAAAAAAGAAAAGGAGGGGGACATATGCTAATTGCCAGTTTAAGCGATACCGGTGCTGTACGCACAAACAATCAAGACTCTTTTGCCGCCGGCAGAATCGGCACAAGAGCAGCCTGGGCAGTCGTTTGCGACGGTATGGGCGGTGCGCAAGGCGGCAATATTGCAAGTTCTCTTTCTGTGCAACTGATTTCAGATGCAATTGTGTCTAACTACCGCGAGGGTATGGCGCCAAACTCTGTTCGCGGGTTGCTTTCTTCGGCTGTATCGGCTGCTAACGCCGTTGTATACGAAAAAGCCCAAACCGATAAAAATTTGCACGGTATGGGAACAACGGTGGTTGCAACGCTGATTATTGAGAATACGGCATATATCGTTCACGCTGGGGATAGTCGTGCTTATTTGCTGTCCGACGATCAGTTAAAGCAGATTACGCGTGATCATTCTATTGTGCAGTCTATGATTGAAACCGGTCGAATTACTGCCGACGAAGCGAAGCATCATCCCAACAAGCATGTAATTACGCGGGCGGTTGGCGTGTTAGAACGCGTGGATTTAGAGTACAACGAGGTATCTTTGGAGGCAGAGAATGTTTTGTTGCTCTGCACCGACGGTTTAAGCAACTTCGTTTCTGGCGAAAATATAAAAAACACTATAAAAAATCAACCCTTTGATGTTGTTCCACAGCTGCTGGTGGATCAAGCCAATCAAAACGGCGGCGGCGACAATATTACGGTGGTTGTTTTATCAATAAAAAATGCATAATTTTAGCTCCTTATAGAGCAAGAATGGTGGTTTTATGGATAAGTTTGTAGGAAAAAGACTAGACGGACGCTACGAAATCAGAGAGATTATCGGCGTTGGTGGTATGGCTGTTGTTTACAAAGCATACGATAACATCGAAGATCGTATAGTTGCTGTAAAAATCTTGAAAGAAGAGTTTTCTTCTAACGAGGAGTTTTTACGCCGCTTTAAAAATGAATCAAAAGCCATTGCCGTGCTTTCGCACCCCAATATTGTAAAGGTTTTTGACGTTAGCTTTGGCGATTTACTGCAATATATTGTTATGGAGTATATTGACGGTATCACTTTAAAAGAATATATCCATCAGCAAGGTACGCTGCGCTGGAAGGATACGGTGCACTTTACCATTCAAATTTTAAAGGCGTTACAGCACGCC
>CAZUJI010000014.1:0-13819 GCA_964620235.1 uncultured Eubacteriales bacterium | reverse complement strand
AAAGACAACGCTCTTTGCGGTCTGGGTCAAACTGCTCCCAACCCGGTACTGTCTACCCTGCACTTCTTCTACGACGAATACAAGGCCCACGTTGTGGACAAGAAATGTCCCGCCGGCGTATGTAAAGATTTACTTACCTTTAAGATTGTTGCTGACAAGTGTATCGGTTGCGGTATGTGTGCAAGAAATTGCCCGGCCGACGCTATCAGCAAGACCGATTACATTGCCCCCGGCAAAAAGCTGCCTGCTTTGGCTATTGACCCCGAGAAGTGCGTTAAGTGCGGCGCTTGTATGGGTAGTTGTAAGTTTAAGGCTATTATTAAGGAATAAGAAAGGAGCGTAACGAAGATGAGCGATATGGTAAATTTAAAAATTAACGGTATGGCTGTAAGCGTACCGAAGGGATCCACCATTTTAGAAGCAGCCAGACAGCTCGGTATTGAAATTCCGACGCTCTGCTATATGAAGGAACGCAACGAAATCGGCGCCTGCCGTATTTGCGTTGTAGAGGTTAAGGGTGCTCGCACCTTGGTTACCGCTTGTGTATACCCCGTATTTGAGGGTATGGAGGTTGAAACCAACTCTCTGCGTGTGCAAAAGGCTCGCAAAACCACTTTGGAGCTGATTTTGTCTACCCACGACCGCAAATGTTTGTCTTGCTCGCGCAGCGGCAAGTGCGAACTGCAAAAGTTATGTAACGACTACGGTGTAACCGATGAAGGTCGTTTTGACGGTGCAAAGCCCGTATACGAGATTGACAACAGCGCCGTGCATATGTACCGCGACAACAACAAGTGCGTACTGTGCCGCCGTTGCGTAGCCGCTTGTGAAGAGCAACACGTAGGCGTTATCGGCGCCAACGACCGTGGCTTTGATACCCACGTGGGTTGCGCTTTTGACAAGCCCCTGGGTGAGGTTGCCTGTATCTCTTGCGGTCAATGTATCGTAAACTGCCCCACCGGCGCTTTGGCCGAGCGTGACGATACCCAAAAGGTATTTGACGCTTTGAACGATCCCACCAAGACCGTTATTGTGCAAACCGCACCTTCTATCCGCGCTACCTTGGGTGAGTGCTTTGGTATGCCCGTTGGCTCTTTGGTTACCGGCAAAATGGTTGCCGCTCTGCGCCGCTTAGGCTTTGCTAAAGTATTTGACACCGACTTTGCCGCTGACTTGACCATTATGGAAGAGGCCAACGAGTTCTTAGACAGAGTAAAGAACGGTGGCAAGCTGCCCTTGATTACCTCTTGTTCTCCGGGTTGGGTTAAGTTCTGTGAAATGTACCACCCGGGTATGATTGAGAACCTGTCCAGCTGCAAATCTCCGCAACAGATGTTTGGTGCTATCATCAAAACCTGGTATGCTGAGCAAAACGGCTTAGAACCTAAGGACATTGTCAGCGTATCTATTATGCCCTGTACCGCCAAGAAGTTTGAGGTTGGCCGTGCCGACCAAAGCGCTGCCGGCGTACCCGACGTAGATATTGCTTTAACCACCCGTGAGCTTGCCCGTATGATCGAGCGCGCCAGCATCAACTTTAATATGCTGCCCGACGAGGAGTTCGACAATCCGTTAGGCGAGGCCTCCGGCGCCGGCGTTATCTTTGGCGCTACCGGTGGTGTTATGGAAGCTGCTCTGCGTACTGCCGTAGAGACCTTAGAGGGCAAGACCTTAGAGAACGTTGACTTTACTGCCGTTCGTGGCACTGAGGCCATTAAAGAGGCCACCTTAAAGGTTGCCGGTATGGACGTAAACGTTGCCGTTGTCAGCGGTATGAGCGCTGCTCACGAGTTGCTCAAGAAGGTAGAGTCGGGCGAAAAAGCCTACCACTTTATTGAGATTATGGGCTGCCCCGGCGGCTGTGTAAACGGCGGCGGTCAGCCCATTCAACCCGCCAGTGTTCGCAACTTTGTTGATTTGAAGGCTGTTCGTGCTGCTGCTTTGTATGCCGACGATAAGGCAAACACCGTTCGCAAATCTCACGAGAACCCGATGATCAAAAAGCTCTACGCCGAGTATTTGGAGAAGCCCGGCAGCCACAAGGCGCACCACATCCTCCACACCACTTACGTAGACCGTTCCAAGGATTACTTAAAATAAGCAATCATCAAAATTCCCCCTACCAATGGTAGGGGGTTTCTTTTTTAAAAAGAGTGTGGTATACTATTTAAAAAGGAGGCGGTAGCGTGACCCAAGAGCATCTACCCCACAACCACGGGCAGCACTCGGCGGATTTATTATCTCATATACCTGCAAGCGAGCATTTTGCCACCCTGGCCGACCTGTTCCACCAATTGGGGGACAGCAGTCGTATTCGCATTTTTTGGATTTTATGCCACTGCGAGGAATGCGTGATTAACCTTTCGGCTATGGTAGAAATGTCCAGCCCTGCAGTATCACATCATTTAAAGCAGTTAAAAACCGCCGGTTTGGTGGTCAGTCGTCGGGAGGGTAAAGAGGTATACTACCGTGCCGCCAACACCCCCAATGTGCAGGTGTTACACCGGGCTATTGAAGGGTTAATGGCCATTGCCTGCCCCGGGGAAGAAAAATAGAATTGTATTTAAAAAGTCCACACACCAATATGGTTGTGTGGACTTTTGTTATGCCGTAAATACGGCGCCAAGCAGACGCAGCAGGGCGCGAACATAGTTCATTTTCTCCACCCTTTGGGCGGCGCAAAGACGAATGGTGCCCAGCTCTTGCCCCTCTAACAATATGCGGGCCACGCCCACCGTTTGCCCCTGCTCTACCGGGGCCCGCAGAGCAGGCTCCATGGTAATTTGCACCTCAATTTGAGCCATTTTCCCCTTTTGCACCAAAAATTGGGCAGCATCGGGCTGCGCGGGGCTTACCTGCAGCTGCACGCCGTTTTTTACCGTCACCGGCTGCAGCTGTTGGGGCTGAATCTGCACCTGGGCAAACTCCCAATTGGCAAAGCCGTAGTCTAACAGCTTGCGGGCCGAGTTAAAACGGTCGTTGCTGTTGGCCGAGCCCATAACCACCGCCACCAGCTGCAGCTCGCCCTTTTGCGCTGCCGCCGAAAGGCAATGCCCGGCGCCGCCGGTGGTGCCGGTTTTAAGGCCGATGCAACCCTCGTAATACCGCACCAGCTTATTGGTGTTTACAAGGCCGATTTCCCCTTCCCGCAGGGAATCCATCCAAACGGTGGAGTAATTTTTTATAAGCTCGTGCTTTAATAGTTCACAAGACATTTTGCCCACGTCTAAGGCTGAGGTCAGGTGACCCTCGGCATCTAATCCGGTGGCATTTTCAAAATGGGTATCCTGCATACCCAGCTGCTCAGCCCGCTGGTTCATCATAGCCACAAACCCCTCTTCGCTACCGGCCACCGCCTCACCCAAGGCCACGGTGGCGTCGTTGGCGCTGGCGATAACGGCAGCCTTAAGCAGCTCGTGCACTGTCATTGTCTCCCCCGGCTCTAACCAGATTTGCGAGCCGCCCATACTGCAGGCGTGGTCGCTGGCGGTGATAATGGTATCTAAGCTTAGCTTTCCGCTGTCAATGGCCTCCATTACCAACAAAAGGGACATAATTTTGGTGATGGAGGCCGGGGGCAAAGCCTCGTTGGCGTTGCCCTGCAGCAGCACCTGCCCCGTTTGCGGCTCCATAAGCACGTAGGATTTTGCGGCCACCTCGGGAGCGGCGGCACCGGCCATCGTCTCTACCGTAATTTCGTCTAAGGGGGTAATTAAATCCTCAGAGTTATATTCGGTGGCGGTGTTGTCTTTTATGGGTGAAGCCTCTCCTACCGAGGCCCAAGCGCCACCCGCCGCAGCAACCGCCAGGCTACCGCACAACAAAAAAGCTACTGCGTTTTGAATCCATTTCATTTACATACACCTCTTTTTAATTGTATGTTATAAAAAGTTCACAAATGCATTATTTTGCCCGCAAAAGTAGATTTTATACTTTTTTGTAAAGGGGGGAGCATTTTGGGGTACACCTTTGTTTTTAAACGCAAAGAAAAGAAATATCAGCTAACCGAGGCGCAGTGGCAAGCGCTTTGGCAAGACATAGGCGACCGTTTATGCCCTGACAAATACGGCCGCACGCAAATTTGTAATATTTATTACGACACACCCGCCCGCGACCTATTGCGCCGCAGCATTGAGAAGCCGGTATTTAAAGAAAAACTGCGCCTGCGCAGCTACGGCGTACCCACCGCCGACAGTACCGTATTTTTAGAGATTAAGCGCAAATATAAGGGTGTGGTATACAAGCGCCGCGCCGATATGACCCTGCGGCAAGCCGAAGCCTTTTTAGCGGTAGGGCAAAAGCCGGGGGCCGACACCCAAATTTTGCGGGAGCTGGATTATTTTTTGCAGCAATACAAGCCCGAGCCTTTCATTTTTTTGGCCTACGAGCGTGAGGCTTATCTGCAAAAAGAAGACAACGCGGTGCGCCTGACCGTAGACCGAAATATCTGCAGCCGTACCACCGAGTTGGATTTATCGGCAGGCAGCCACGGGCAGCCGCTGTTGCCGCCCGACACCTGCTTGTTAGAAATTAAAATCAACGGCGCTATGCCCCTATGGTTATCGGCAGCGCTGGCAAAGCATAAAATCTACCCCCGCTCTTTTTCAAAATGCGGGCGAGTGTATCAACAATTATTAGAATTAGAATTTGCAGAACAGGAGTAAAGCTATGTTTACAAGTATTTTAGGGAACGCCGGCACGCTGTCGGTTATCAACGCGTTATTTTGCACCGGCGCGTCGTTGGCGTTGGGCGTAATTATTATGTTTATTTACCGCTTTTGCGGTAGCTGCTCAAAAAGTTTTTCGGTATCCTTATGCATACTGCCGGTGCTGGTGCAAACGGTAATTATGATGGTAAACGGCAATTTGGGCACGGGTGTGGCTATTTTGGGTGCCTTTAGCCTGGTGCGGTTCCGCTCGGTACCCGGCAGTTCTAAAGAGATTTGCGCCGTATTTTTTGCTATGGCGGTGGGCTTGGCCACGGGTATGGGCTATTTAACCTTTGCGGCGCTGCTTACGGTGGTGATATCGGCTATTTTGTTGCTGTTGTGCAAAACTCCCTTGGCCGAAAGCGCTGCCAATCATCGGGAGTTGCGGATTTTGATTCCCGAGGATTTAGATTACACCGACGTGTTTGCCGATATTTTTGCTACCTACACCAAAAAGCAGGCTCTACAGATGATTAAAACCACCAATATGGGCAGTATGTTTGAGCTGCACTACCAAATTGAGCTGAAATCCGAAGCAAACGAGAAGGAAATGCTGGACGCTATTCGTTGCCGCAACGGCAATTTGCAGGTATCCAGCAGTCGCACCGTTGGCGCGGCTATGGAACTGTAAAAAGGAGTTTTTTATGCAAAAATTACCCTCCATTACAGCTTTATTACTTTGTTTACTGCTCGTCTGCGGCTGCAGCAAGCAACCCACAAGCACCCCGGGGGAGGTATCCTCCTCCCCCCTGACCGAAATCGTAACGGGCACCGATTCGGACGATTTAACCGAAGCGTTGCAGGTGGAATTTATCGCCGAGGACGGCTACCTGCCCACCGACAGCGCTGCGCAGCCAAGCGAAACCGCCATTACCCTAAGCGGCACCAAGGCCACCGCAACGGGTGACGGTGTGGGAATATCCGGCACAACCATTACCGTATCTAAGCCCGGTATTTATCGGCTGAGCGGCACCTTAGAAAATGGCAAAATTTTGGTAAACTGCGCCTTAGAGGGCACGGTGCGGCTGATTTTAAACGACGCGCAGGTTACCTGCAGCAACGGGCCGGCGCTTTACGTGGCGCAGGCCGACAAAACCGTACTTGTTTTGGCCGACGGCACCCAAAACAGCCTTGCCGACGGCGCGGGCTACACCGCCACAGGCGAAGAGGACCCCGATGCGGCGATATTCAGCCACGACGACCTGACCATTACCGGCAACAGCGGCACTTTAACCGTAACCGGTAATTATAACGACGGCTTAAAGTGCAAGGACACTTTAAAACTCAACGGCGGAAACTTGACGGTAAAATCGGTAGACGACGGCATTGTAGGCCGTGACTGCGTTGGCATTTTGGGCGGGCAGATTACGGTGCAGGCCGAGGGCGACGGGATAAAATCCACCCACGATACCGACACCCAAAAGGGATATATTTCCGTTGGCGGCGGTACCTTAAACATTACCGCCGGTGCCGACGGCTTGCAGGCCGTAACCAGCCTGCTTTTGCAGGGTGGCACCTATAATATACAAACCGGTGGCGGCAGCGCCAACAGCAGCACCGTCAACAACGGTGGTATAGGTGGCCCCTGGGGACAATGGGGCGGCACCCAAACCGAGGATACAAGCAGTGCCAAGGGCTTAAAGGCCGGCGGATATATCGAGATTACCGACGGCGCCTATACCTTAGACACCTCAGACGACGCCATACACAGCAACGGCAATATTAAAATCAGCGGCGGCAACTTTACCCTTACCTCGGGGGATGACGGCGTACATGCCGATACCGACCTGACCATAGAAAATGCCACGCTGACGGTAGAAAAAAGCTACGAGGCCATAGAGGGGTTAAATATTACCGTAAACAGCGGCACCCTGCGATTAACCTCGTCGGACGACGGCATAAACGCTGCCGGCGGCAACGGTGCGCTGGACTACGACTCCAAATTTACCGTAAACGGCGGTGTTTTATTGGCGGCAGGCTCGTCGCAAATGGCGATGGCTCACAGTGCCGACTCTACCCAATACGGCGCACTGCTTACCTTTAGCGGGCAAAATGCCGGCACTCTACTAAGCCTGCGGGACACCAACGGCAACACCTTGGCGGCCTTTGCCCCTGCTCGAAGCTTTTCTTCGCTACTGGTTTGCCTACCCACCCTTCAGCAAGGGCAGACCTACACCCTTTATGTCGGTGGAGCCCTCACGGGGGAGCAAACCGACGGCTACTCGGCCGGCAATGTAAGCGGCGGCACACAGCTGACCCAATTTACTGCCAACAGCGTAGTTACTTCCACCGGTGGCAGTATGGGTGGCCCCGGCGGCGGTATGGGCGGCCGACCGGGTAAATTCTGGTAAAAAAATCTGTTTTAAACCATTTGGTTGAGCATAAAATACGTCTTGATTTTAAGAAAAAAGCCACGACAACGCTATCGCGTTGCCGTGGCTTTTTGATGCGGAAAACCGTAATAATTTCGCTTTTTTTAGCGACACTGCTCTACGGAGGGTACCCCAAGCTTAAACTTCGTGCTTCTTTGTTTTTTATACGCCCGGGTTCATCTCCATTGCCTTGGAGCAAATGGCGTGGATGTCGGCCATACAGGTGATTTCTCCGCACTTGCGGCGCAACTCGGCGGCGCCCCGCAACCCCCGCATATACCAAGCGGTGTACTTGCGAGCCTCTAAAAACACGATTTTAGGGTCTTTGTACTTCTCCATTAGCTCAATTTGGTGCAGCAGGGTCAAAAAACGGGCCGAAAGGGGCGGGTCGGGCAATACCTGCCCACCGTTTAAATAGGCGTTAATTTGGGCAAACAGCCAAGGGGCGCCCATCGCAGCGCGGCCCACCATAATAAAGTCGCAGCCGGTTTGCTCGTACATTTTGGCTGCGGCGGCGGGGGAATCAATATCGCCATTGGCAATCACGGGAATGCTCACCGCCTGCTTTACGGCGGCAATGGTTGCAATGTCTACCCCGGGGGCATACATTTGGGTGCGGGTGCGACCGTGCACCGTTAATGCCGCAGCGCCTGCGGCCTCGCAACGGCGGGCAATGTCTACGGCGTTGATGCTTTTTTCGTCCCACCCTGTGCGCAGCTTCACCGTTACGGGCAGGTCCACCGCCGCCACCACCTCGGCCACCACGCTTTGGGCGCGAAAGGGGTCTTTAAGCAGCGAGGAGCCACCCCCCGAGGAGGCCACCTTAGGGGCGGGGCAGCCCATATTGATATCGATAAAATCGGGGTTGAATTCTAAAGCGCGGCGGGCGGCCTCGGCCATAGTGGCTGGGTCGTCCCCAAAAATCTGGGCGCCAAAGGGGCGCTCGGCCTCGCCGGCGGTTAAAAGCTCGGCCGATTTAGGGTCGCCCTGGCAAATGCCTTTGCTACTGGCCAACTCGCCCACGCAATAGGCCGCGCCGTAGGACATACAAATCTCGCGCATGGCACGGTCGGCCACGCCGGCCATAGGAGCCAAGGCGGCGTACCCTTCGATTAAAATTTCTCCGATTTTCATAAAAAGCTCCTAAAACTGTTTTTTTTATTTTAAAAATGTGTTATACTGATAAAAATAGTCCTTTTATATCAGTTTATAATATTTTTGCCAAAAAAACAAGGAGTAAAAAGTATGAAACTGCTTGCCATTGACGGAAACAGCATAATAAACCGCGCCTTTTACGGTATAAAACTGCTCACCACCAAATCGGGGGAGTTTACCAACGGCATTTACGGTTTTTTGAATATTTTGCACCGCTTAACCGAGTTAGAGCAGCCCGACGGTGTGGCTATAGCCTTTGACCTGCGCCACCCCACCTTCAGGCATCAAAAATACGCCGAATATAAAGCCGGCCGCAAGGGTATGCCGCCCGAGCTGGCCTCGCAAATGCCCATTTTAAAAGAGGTATTAACCGCTCACGGCTATATTTGCTTAGAGCAGCCCGGATACGAGGCCGACGATATTTTAGGTACCTTAGCCCGTTTGACCGACCAAAGCGGCGACCAGTGCGTAATCGCCACCGGCGACCGCGACTCTTTGCAGCTGGTGTCCCCCACCACGCGGGTACTTTTGGCAGCCACCAAGGCAGGCCACCCCGAGATTATCGACTGCACCGAGGAATGGGTGCAAAACAAGTACGGCGTGCCCCCCAAGGCGCTTATTGAGGTTAAGGCGCTGCAGGGCGATGCGTCGGATAATATCCCCGGCGTGGCGGGCGTGGGCGAAAAAACCGCCGGCGACCTGATTGCCCGCTTTGGTAACATTGATTATATTTACGAGCATTTGACCGAGTTGGATATTAAAGAGGGTCTGCGGGCCAAGCTGGCCGCCGGGCAAGAAAGTGCCTTTTTAAGCCGCGAGCTGGGCACCATTTTCTGCCAAGTGCCCATTAACGAAAACATACAAAGCTACGCTGTGCGACCCATAGACCGGCCTGCGCTTTTAAGGCTGTTTCAACGGCTGGAATTCTTTAAAATGATAGAAAAAATGGGGCTGGCCGATTGCGGCTGTGCCCCCGCCGTAACCGAGAAAACCGCTCCCCTTTGTGTATGCTGCGCCCCTGCCGAGCTGGCCGAAAAATGCCGCGCCTTAGGCAAGGCAGACCTTTGGTTTGACGGGGAACGCTTTGCCCTTAGCGTGGGCGAGGCGGCCTGCACCATTGCCGCCGATGCGGCTGAGCTGCACCAAATTCTGGCCGATGCGCGCATTGCCAAACGGGTCAACGATGCCAAGCTGCTGTACCGTTACACCCTGCAAAAGGGCTTGGCTGTAGAGAATATTACCTTTGACAGCTGCCTGGCGGGGTATATTTTAAACCCGGCCTCTAACGCTTATGATTTAACCCGTTTAGCGCAGGAATACGGCGCACCCTCGGCTGTTTTAGAGGATGATGCCGACGGCCCTGCCGCCCGCGCCGCGCTTTTAAGCGCTGTTTGCGATAAGTTGGAAAGCGAAATTGCCGCTATAGAATGTAATACGCTACTAAAAGACATTGAAATTCCCTTAGCCCGCGCCCTTGCCAAAATGGAGCTGGCGGGCTTTATGGTAGACACCGAAGGCATTGCCGCCTACGGTGCCGAGCTACAGGTAAAAATTGAGGAATTGACCGCCTCGATTTACAGTCAGGTAGGCTATGAATTTAATTTAAACTCACCCAAGCAATTGGGTGTGGCCTTGTTTGAAAAAATGGGTCTGCCCTGCAAGAAAAAAACAAAATCGGGCTACTCCACCAACGCCGAGGTGTTGGAGGAGCTGCGCTCGGTACACCCGGTGGTAGACCAATTGCTGGAATACCGCCAGCTGGCCAAATTAAAATCCACCTACTGTGATGCATTTGCCGGCATTGCCGACCAAAACGGCAGAGTACACTCTACCCTAAACCAAACCGAGACCCGCACCGGCCGCATCAGCTCGGCCGAGCCCAATTTGCAGAATATCCCCGTGAAACGGCCCGAGGGTCGCAAGCTGCGCCGATTTTTTACTGCCCAGCCCGGCTACGTGCTATGCGATGCCGACTACTCGCAGATTGAGTTGCGGGTACTGGCGGCTATTTCGGGGGATGCGGCGATGGCCCGCGCCTTTAACGAGGGTGTGGATATTCATACCCTAACCGCCTCGCAGGTGTTTGATATGCCCGAGGTTTTGGTTACTCCCTTAATGCGCAGCCAGGCCAAGGCGGTAAACTTTGGCATTGTTTACGGCATTGGCGCCTTTTCGCTGGCCAAGGACATTGGTGTAACCCGCGCCGAGGCCGACAGTTATATTAAGGGCTATATGCGCACCTACCCGGGTGTTGCGGCCTACATGGCCGAGGTGGTGGCCAAGGCCAAGCAAGACGGGTATGTGTCTACCTTATTTGGGCGGCGCCGCTTGCTGCCCGAGCTTAGCTCCTCTAACGGTATGCTGCGCTCTTTTGGCGAGCGTGTAGCCCGCAATATGCCGATTCAAGGCACCGCGGCGGATATTATTAAAATTGCTATGATTCAGATAGACCGTCGGTTAGAAAAAGAGCTGCCCGCCGCCCGCTTGATTTTGCAGGTGCACGACGAGCTGATCGTAGAGGCTCCCGCCGCCGATGCCGAACTGGCCAAGCGTATTTTAAAAGAAGAAATGGAAAATGCCGTAGTTTTAAGCGTACCCTTTACCGTAGACGTGGGGTGCGGCACCACTTGGTATGATGCAAAGGAATAAATTATGAAAACCGTTACCTTTGTTTGCACCGGCAACACCTGCCGCAGCCCTATGGCGGCGGCGCTGTTTGCCGAACATTTGCAAAAGAACAATATAACCGATATTTTCGTGCAAAGCGCAGGTTTGGCCGCTACAGGCGCCCCCGCCGAGCCCAATGCCGTTGCCGCTATGGCAGAGGTGGGGTTAGATATCTCGGGGCATAGTTCTAAACAGCTTACCGCCCGTCATTTGCAGCGGGGGGGCTATTTTTTGTGTATGACGGAGGGTCACAAGGCGGTTTTGCTGCAAGCCGGCCTACCCGAGAACCGTATTTTGGTGCTGGGCATCCCCGACCCCTACGGTGGGGATTTGCAGGTCTACCGCGCCTGCCGTGATGCGATTTTAAAACTTTTGCCTGAGTTGGTGAATGTGTTATGTTAACCTTTGAAATTCGTCCCTTTGCCCCTATAGATGCTTCGGCGGTGGCCGCTTTAGAGCTTGCCTGCTTTTCGGAGCCCTGGAGCGAAAAGGGGCTGCTGGACTCTTACAATACGGGCACCCTGTTTTTGGTGGCGGTGGCCGCTGAGCAAATCATTGGCTACGGCGGCCTGCAAGCGGTGGCTGACGAGGGTTACATCACCAACATTGCCGTAGACCCCGCCTACCGCAGGCAAGGGGTAGGCAACGCCCTTACCGCAGCTTTGGTAGAGCTGGCCGTGCAAAAGGGTTTGGCTTTTATCTCGTTAGAGGTGCGGCAAAGCAACTTGGCCGCCCAAGCCCTATACCAAAGCAACGGCTTTACCCTGCAGGGTCGGCGCAAAAATTTTTACCGCCAACCCACCGAGGATGCTTTGATTTTAACTCGCTTTTTTAAGGAGTGATTGGTTTTGTTGATTTTAAGTATAGAAAGCTCTTGTGACGAAACGGCGGTGGCCGTTACAAAAGAGCGCGAAATTTTATCCAGCGTGGTGGCTACCCAAATTGCCGAACATCGCAAGTACGGCGGTGTGGTGCCCGAGATTGCCTCTCGCCGCCACAGCGAGGCCATTAGCGGTGTGTGTGACGCGGCCTTAGAGCAGGCCGGCATTACCTACGGCGATATTGACGCGGTAGCCGTTACCTACGCCCCGGGGCTAATTGGTGCATTGCTGGTAGGGGTGAATTTCGCCAAGGGCTTGGCTATGTCGCTGGGCGTACCGTTGATTCCGGTACACCATTTACGCTCGCACATTGCCGCCAACTACATAGAGGCGCCTGATTTGCAGCCGCCCTTTATGTGCTTGGTGGTGTCGGGCGGGCACAGCAATATTATTTGGGTAAAAGATTACACAGAATTTGAAATTTTAGGCCGCACCCGCGACGATGCCGCCGGCGAATGCTTTGACAAGGCCGCGCGGGCGATGGGTCTGCCCTACCCCGGCGGTGTGGAATTAGATAAAATTGCCGACCCTGCGGGGGGCAAGCAATACCGTCTGCCCACCCCCGTAGTACACGGAAGCGTGTACGATTTTTCCTTCTCGGGGTTAAAGACCGCGGTGGTAAATTTACTGCACAACGCTCAACAAAAGGGGCAAGCGGTAGAGGTACCTGCTTTGGCGGGGGCCTTGCGGGCCAAGGTATGCGATATGCTGCTGCACAACACCCTACAGGCCATAGAAGACACGGGCGCCAAAACCTTAGTGTTGGCGGGGGGTGTTTCGGCCAACAGCGAGCTACGCCGTCGCGCCGAGGAAGAATGTAAAAAAAGGGGCATTGCCTTTTACTGCCCGCCCTTAAAGTACTGTGGCGACAATGCGGCTATGGTGGGTGTGCAGGCCTACTACGAATACCAAGCCGGCCATACCGCAGGGCCGGAATTAAACGCCGTTGCAACCAAGGACATCAGCGAGGGATAAAATAAAAAATCGGTGTACTACTTTTGACTTGTAGTACACCGTTTTCTTTTTATTATTTACCAAAATACTGGCCGTACCAAACGAGGAAGGTATACACCGTCCAAATTTTGCGGGAATTGTCGCGCTTACCCTTTTGGTGTTGGGTGAGCAAACGGCGCAGCTCGGTTTGGTTGAAGAACATCTGGGAGGTTTTTGAGAACAGCACCTGCTCCATAGGTTTGCAATAGGTGTCGTCCTTTAACCACTCCCGCACCGGCACGGGGAAGCCCAGCTTCGGCTTTTCGGCGGTAAAGGCGGGCAGGGTTTTGGCTGCGGCGGCGCGCAGAGCCATTTTGGTCTGGGTCTTACTTACCCGCAGCTCGGGGGGCACCTGGGCGGCCACCTTCATCACCTCGCGGTCTAAGAAGGGTACGCGCACCTCAATAGAGTTGGCCATACTCATTTTGTCGGCCTTTTGTAAAATATCGCCAATCAGCCACATATTGATATCCACCAGCTGCATTTTGGTGGTGGTATCTTCGTTGCGGGCGTCGTTATAAATATGCTTTACAATGGTAAACTCGTCGGGCGCGCCCTTGCCGAACAGCAGCACGCGGTCCCGCTCTTTTTTGGTAAAGATATGGGCGTTACCGATGTATTTTTCATCGTCTTTTAAGCCTTTGCGAATTAAAAAGTTCACACCCGCCACGCGGGGCATTGCCGAGGCAATTTTGCTGACCATTCGCCTAAACCAGAAGGGCAATTTGGTGTATGCCCCGCCCGAAAGCGGCTCGCTATAAATGCGGTAACCGCCAAACAGCTCGTCGGCGCCCTCCCCCGAGAGAATTACCTTTACGTAATCCTTCGCCAGGCAGCATACAAAGTACAGAGCCACGGCCGAGGGGTCGGCCAAGGGCTCGTCCATAAAATACTGCACGCTGGGGAACACGTCGAAATACTCCTCGGCGGTGATTTTTTTGCTGATATTTTTAATACCAATGCTCTCAGAGAACTGCTTGGCATAGCCAATCTCGCTGTATTTGCCGTCGCCAAAGCCAACGGTAAAGGTTTTGTCTACCCG
>CAZUJI010000013.1:0-13889 GCA_964620235.1 uncultured Eubacteriales bacterium | reverse complement strand
GAAGTATGCATTTGCATGGCACGGCAGAGCATTGCCATGGGGTTGGTATAATTCAAAAGGATCGCATTAGGGCAAACTTCCTCAATATCCTTACAAATGTCCAGCATCAGGGGAATATGTCGGGCTGCCCGGAAAATGCCCGCTACACCTCTGGTGTCACCAATGTTAATGCTGACACCGTATTTTGCCGGAATCTCAAGATCTTTCCGCCAAACGTCGATACCGCCGTTAAACACGGTAGTCACAACACCGTCAGCACCGGCCAGAGCCTCTCTCCGGTCCAGGGTGGTGGTGATCTTGCCATTGGTTTGCATCGCTCTGTTGATCTTGTCGCAGCAAAGCTTGATCTTTGCTAAACGATTGGGATCAATGTCCATCAGAGAGATCTCCGCATCGTAGAAAGCTGGGAAGGAGAGAAGATCCTGGACCACGTTTCTTGTAAAGACCATACTGCCGGCGCCGATAAATGTGAATTTCATAAAATTTCCTCCTTTTTGTTCAGTGGGTAGTGGTGCCCAGCTTCATAAGTATATGATAGCATAATGCTTGTCGGCAGCCAATGCAATATTTTGATTTTTTTATGTATTATTCTGCTACGGTAAAAAAAGTGATGACAAGCAAAGCCGAATGGTGTACAATGGGAGCAAGGAGAGGATGGACGTGGAAAAGTATATTTATGACGGAAATGTGTTGGATACTAACAATTATGCCTCCTACAAATTCCTTCTGGTCGCCTCCTGCGGTGTCCATGCGAATGTGAACCATATCACGGAGCGGAAGCTGGGCCGCGCCGATTACCACCTTTTGTACGTGGAGAGCGGCGAGATGATCTGCGAGATCGATGGATGCCCCCAAAAGCTTTATCCGGGCGGATACGTTCTGTATTTTCCGAATGAACGGCAAGTATATGAACAAAACGGCGGCATTTGTTACTGGGTCCATTTTTCGGGAACGGCAGCTCAGGAGGTCATCACCGATGCAGGTTTAAAAAGAAACCGCTGCTTCTGCGGTGATAAACCCTATAAGCCCATTATCGATTCCTTTGAGAAAATGATCTACCGCTACATCACGGGAGGACACGGCAATGACCTTGAGCTTTCTGCTGAGCTGTTATCCCTGCTGTCAAGCTTCAGGTACTACGCGCAGGAACGGAAGCATCCTGCCGTTGACGAACGGCTGTGTAGGGTGATCACCTATCTGAACAAGCACTTTTTTGAAAAACTCAGCATCGACCATTGTGCGCAGATGCTTTACCTCAGCAGTGGCCGCTTTGCTCATATCTTTAAAGACAGTACCGGAGTGTCCCCGTATGCGTATGTGCTGAATCTGCGGATGGAAAGGGCAGCGGAATTGCTGGCGCTGTCCAACGTGCCGGTGGGGGAGATTGGGGAAAAGGTGGGGTTTGACGATCCTCTCCATTTCAGCAAGATGTTCAAAAAGCAGTACGGTGTGTCTCCCACGACCTTCCGAAAGGAAAAGTGGAATAAGATATCCCGCCGCGTCAAGAGCACCGGCTGCGATTGAGGGCACCGCAAGAGGGGCTCAGCTTAACTTGGGATTAAAACGATATAAATTTTGTATTCCGCAACCAAAAAAGTAGGCAAGACTTGAGCAAAAATATGGCACCGATTTAAAAGGTTTTATTTAAAAGAAGACCAATCTGTGTTATAATATATTTAAAAGGGAGTGTTACATTTTGATAATCACAGTAGTACAACCGCCATATTTTATGGGCGATAATCCTGATGAAAAAATAGCCGAGTTTTTGATGAGTGAACTGCAAAAAGTTGAAAAAGACTCTCTAATCGTTTTGCCCGAATATTCCAACGCGGGCGGTATTTCTGATGCCGAAAGCGAAATGAAAGCTATGCCAAGAGCAAAAACTATGCTCAAAAAGGCCGCAGCCGTTGCCAAAGAAAACTCTGCCTATGTTGCCGTAAACGTTTTGGAAGAAAGAGGCGGAAAGATTAAAAACAGTACATATTTGTTTGATAAAGACGGTAATACCGCCTTTGTGTATGATAAAATCCATCTGCCGCCGTCCGAAGTTGCATTGGGTATCCAGCGTGGAAACGGAGAATGCACTTGCGACCTTGACGGTATTCGTTTCGGCTTCTTAACTTGTTATGATGTGTATTTTAATGAGCAGATTGAATACCTTGCATCACAAAAGCCCGATATTATACTAATTCCCGGTTATCAGCGTGGAGAAGCTACGGATATTATACGTGCCCAAACAAAAATGATTGCTTTTCGTTGCAACGCATTTGTAGCTAAATCTTCTTATTCTATGGATAGCGATGAAAAGGGCGGTTGTTCTATGATAATTGCTCCTAATGGGAAAATACTAAAAGATTTAGGAAAATCGGTAGGTTCGGTTTCGGCAAACATTGAACCCAAAGAAAAATATATGCGCACCGCTGGCTTCGGTGGCGGTTTGATTCGCAATGATGATTTTATAAACAACGGACTCCGTCCTGACATTTTCAAAAATTAACCGATACCTTTTTCGGTGCAACTTGCTAAAAATATTCCCAAGTCGAAAGACTTGGGATATTTTTTTTGGAAGTAATAAGTAATAGTGAAGAAGTGCTTTTTGCAAAGCCTTGCCTTGCGCTTTTTACATTTAGGAAGTATAATAGTTTCAACAGGTGATATTCTTGAGAGAAGATACGTTACAACGAAAAATCGCAGAATATTGTAAAGAAAAACATATTCAGGGTGTATTGCGCGTTACCGTTTGCGGCAAGGTGAAATATGAGCAAGCGATTGGCTTTGCCGATATACAAAATAGAGTTCCGTTTACAAGCGAATCTATGTTTACTCTGTATTCTTTGTCTAAGCCTTTTTGCGCTATCGGCCTTTTGAAGTTAAAAGATAAAGGTTATGTCGATCTTGACAGCCACCCTTCCAGATACGTAACAAACAAAAAGAAAGAGAAGACTCGTTGCAACATACGAATCTTCTCTTTTCTGTTGTTAGTGGGCTTGGGCTACTGCCCAAGAGCATTTGTACATACAAATGCGATGCTGGTTCTAACCCAATATATAATTCTTTGTTAAAACAAAAAAACTTCGCTATCGACATTACGCTTTATGTCGGCAGGATTTTGTTTTGTGTTCACGCAGTTGTTCTCTGTGTTCCCGCGGGAACACCATTCAAATCACTTTTTAATGTAACTACGTCTAACTCTTTCATAAAGAATTCGCCTATCATTTCAATACATTAATCGGGCCCCCGCGATGGGGGCTTTTTAATTTCGGTTTTTAAAAGCGCTGGGTGTTATTTCAAAATAATGTTTAAAAAGGCGCGAAAAGTAATTGTAGTTATCGTAGCCGAGATAGGCAGCAAGATGCGTAAGGCTCATCGTGTTATGAAGGATAAGCTCTTTTGCTAACAGTAATTTTCTTTCGTTTAAGTAATGCGTAAGCGTTTTGTTTGTTTCTTTTTTAAAAATATACGCCGTGTACTCTTTCGTTAACCCTACTTCGTTACTGATACTTTGCAACGACATTTTTTGCGTTATATTTTCTTCTATATATTTAACAATCTTAAGTACGTGCTCGTTGTTGGATTTCAACGAGGTAATATCCAACAATTCAAAAAGAATGTAATTGAGTATGTTTGCGATTTTTTCTTTTGAATAATAATATGGAGAAATATGGCTTTGCGGGAAAGCGGCTATTATTTTTTTGATTTCAGTAGAAATACAGTTAGGAATAAACTTTTCTAAATTCAATGTAACGTCCGGAAATATATTGAAATTGAAGCTAACATATTTGACCGGTCTGGAACCTGCAAACCTTGAACGAACGGTGCCCGGTGGTAAGAATATGGCATCGTACGGTTTTAAAACACAGGTGCGGTCATCAAAGGTATATGTTATTTCGCCTTTAAGAACAAAGGTTAAATCATAAAAATTGATTTTCGTTTTCGGTATGCTTTCGCATTTTTCCAACGAAACATTACAATAATGAAGAATATCACTCACAAAATAATTGTTCATTTTCGACACCTAAATATTAATATAGTGCAAATTACAACGGCAATCATTAATATTGTTAATTGCATAAAGAATACGATATATCTATAATAATTATAGAATATATTGCCTCGTTGTCAATATTAATTTTGTGATAAAAGGGAGTGCGTTTTGTGAAAGCGTTATTATTAGGTGATTTGTGTCCTACTCAAACAACAAATCCTCTTTTTGAAAAAGGGGCTATTGAAACGTTATTTACGGACATGTTGGAGCTTTTTAAAGGCAATGATATTAACTTCGTTAACTTGGAATGTGCTATAACACATAGCCAAACGCCTATTAAAAAATTCGGCCCCAATCTTGCCGCACATTCCAATACGGCTAAAGTTTTAAAAGAAATAGGCGTTAATTACGTGGGACTTAGCAATAACCATTTCTTTGATTTTGGAATCAAGGGCGCAAAGGATTCTATGAGGTTTTTGGAGGAAGCGGGGATCGCGTATACCGGCTTTGGCAGGAATTATGAGGATTCCAGAAAAGATTTGATCATAGAAAAAAACGGTGAGAGAATTTGTATTATTGCCGTTTGTGAACACGAATATTCCTATGCGCTTGAGGATAGAATGGGCAGCCGCCCTTTTGACGAATATGATACCTTAGAGGATATTCGCAGTGCGAAAAAGAAAAACGACAGAGTCATTGTTCTCTATCACGGCGGAAAAGAGCATTGCAGATACCCGTCACCAAGGCTTCTTAAGGTTTGCAGAGCAATGGTGCGTAGTGGGGCCGATGTAGTGCTTTGCCAACACACGCATTGCATTGGGTGCTACGAAGAATACAATGGTGGCCACATTCTTTACGGACAGGGGAATTTTCATTTTGTAAAGTTAAGTGACACTATGCCGGATAGCTGGGATAGTTTGTTGGCTACAAAGTATGATACGATCACTAACAAAATTGAATTTATCCCCATTGTAAATACTGATACAGGTATAACCTTAGCAAAAGGCGAAGAAAAAGAACGCATAATGCAAGAATTTGCCCAACGCAACCGAGAGTTACAAAACGGAGAGTGGAAAAAAGGCTGGCATACGTTTTGTGAATCGGTTAAAGAAGGATATCTCAATGTAATAAAAAATGCATGCAATACAGATTCCTTACCAAGAAACAACGATAAGTTTGGCCATTACCTGGATTGTGAGGCGCATACCGACGTATGGAGAGAGCTTTTTCCCACGTATAATCAAACCAACGAAAAACCTCATATAAGGTAAAGTAGGAGGCAGTGTTAAACCGGCTGCCTAAGCCCCGAGTTTTGGGTTTTAGAAGCTTTTCCTTTTTTTGGTGATATATCACCCGATTTACTTTACATTTTTCGGGCTGTATGGTACAATAGCCTCGTTAAATAGGTTTGAGGTAAAGGTGTGGCACAAAATCATTTAAAAGGAGCAAACGCTATGCAAAAAGTCGGTTTTAATAAAGATTGGAGATTTATGTTACAATCTTCAGACGACCCGTTTAATACCTTTGGCTTTGATAAATACAGCGATGCCGCGGGCGCGGCGGGCCGTTATTACGACCATTGCAATTGGGAGCGGGTGGAGCTGCCCCACGATTGGTCGCTCTCGCTGGGCAAACATCCGTTGGCCAACACCTTTGCAGGGGCATACCCCAATACACGGTACCACCGTTTTATGACAGAGCGGCGCTCTGAGGTAGAAACGGTGTACAACATCGGCTGGTACCGTAAGCAGTTTACTGTAGACCCCGCGTGGCAGGGCAAGCACATTTTTATTGAGTTTGAAGGCGTTTTCCGCGACGCAATCGTATGGGTAAACGGCGTGTATTTGGATCGGCACAACAGCGGTTACACCAGCTTTTTAATCGAAATTACCGATCACTTAACCTTCGATGAAGAAAATACGGTTGCCGTGCGCGTGGATAGCGAGCAAAACGAGGGTTGGTGGTACGAGGGTGCCGGCATTTACCGCAACGTAAATTTGTTTATTGGTGAGCCGATGTATTTTAAATACAACCAAACGGTCATTAAAACGCAGTTAAACGGGCTAGTAGATGCTTCTGCGGTTTTGGTAAACGATACCCCTAACTCGGTGGAAAAAAACGTGGCTTGGTGTATTTGCGAAGCAGACGGCAAGGCGGTTGCTAAGGCGGCGTGCTCGGTGGAAATTGCGCCCTACAGCCAAGCGCAGATACGCACCCAGATGACGGTGGAGCACCCCCGACTTTGGAGCGTGGACAGCCCGTATTTATATAGCTTGACCCTTTGTGCAGATGGGGAGCAGGCAACAGAGCGTTTTGGTATTCGCACGGTGGCCTTTGATGCCGACCGCGGTTTTATATTAAACGGTGTGCCGCTTAAGCTGCACGGGGCCTGCGTCCACCAAGATTTTGGCGGTGTCGGCGTTGCCTTAACCGACAATCTGCAACGGTATAAAATCCAACGCTTAAAGGATATGGGCGTAAATGCCTATCGCTGCGCGCACCACGCACCGGCACCCGCCTTACTAAAGGCCTGCGACGAGCTGGGTATGCTGGTTATGGACGAAACGCGGATGTTTGGTACCTCTCCCGAAGCGGTTCGGCAGTTAACCGATTTAATTGAGCGAGACCGCAACCATCCCTGCGTGTTTATTTGGTCACTTGGCAACGAGGAGTTCTCGGTGCAGAACGTTGCCTGGGGCTATCGGTTAATGGAAAAAGCCACCCGAATTGCCAAGACGTTAGACCCCACGCGCCCCATAACCTACGGTGGCTGTAACGGAGATAATTTTGTCGGCGCAAACGGCGCGGCAGAGGTTCGGGGTATAAACTATATTCGAAACGGCAAGCCCGAGGATTGGATTGATACCTACCACAAGGCGCATCCCAACCAGCCCATTGTAGGCAGTGAAGAGAGCAGCTACGTTATCAGTCGCGGCGGCGCGGTAACCGATTTGGAAAGCGGCCGATTAGATTCTACGGGTAACGTGACCATGCCTTGGGGCTCAACCCCCAAGGGCTGGGTAAAATTCACCGAGGAGCGGGATTATTTTGCCGGCGGCTTTATGTGGACGGGGTTTGACTACCGTGGAGAGCCTAACCCCTTTTATTACAAAAACAGCGTTTCAAGCTTTGGAACCATCGACCTTTGCGGTATGGAAAAGCCGCCCTTTTATTACTACAAGGCTTGGTGGACCAACCAGCCGGTTTTAAAGCTAACCCCCCATTGGAATCATTCCGTTGGCGATATAGTTACCGTGGCGGTGTTTACAAACTGTGAAGAGATTACGCTTTCGCTTAACGGTAAGGTGCTTGAAACCAGGCGCGTAGAGCAATTTGGTGCACCTCAGTTTAAGGTGCCCTACCAGCCGGGCGTGCTTTGCGTAACGGGCACGCGCAACGGTCAGGTGCTTACAGACGAGCTTGTAACGGCAGGTGAGCCTGCAGAGGTTCGCTGTACCTTGGCATTAGAGGCCAAAGGAAGCGACGAGGTGGGCATTTACGAGCTGAATGCCTATGATGCAAAGGGTGTGCACTGCCCGTTGGCAGCAAACCCGGTTGAAATCAGCGTAAGCGGCGGTGAGCTGATTGGCGTTGGCAACGGCGACCCCGCCAGTATGGATTACGAGCGAAAGCCTATGCAGGAGCAGGCGATTTACCTTTCGTCGCTTACCGTTGGCGAAAAACAAGTTCCTATTCCCCAAAAGCAAGGGAACGTTCTGCCCTACCGGGAGGAATGGTTGGAGCCGGAGCCCAAAGGGGAGGTTTACAGAGACGATTTTCGCCTGGTGGTAAAAAGCCGCATAGCAGCACCCCAAGACCAAAAGAAAGAGTACACCGCTCAGGTGTGCGACGTAGAGGGGTACGAGTATATTGAGTTTGAGCGCCTTGGCGGGCGGGTACAGGTGTACTTAAACGGTTGCCTGCTGGGGAACAACCATCGCTGGCACGGTCGGCACGACCGTACCTATATTCGCCCCTACCGTTTTTACGGAAAATTTAAAAAGGGGCAAAACCAAATTAAACTGGTATGCGAATACGGAGACAGCGATCTTCCCATTGTTTCGGGTTACGTTAAAATCGGCAAGCAGGTGCACACTCCTTGGCAGGTAAAGCTGCACTACGGTAAGGCGCGCGTGTTTGTAAAATCAGACGCGCCCCAAGACCTGAAATTAAAGCTTGAGCTTAAATAAAAACTGCCTGCCACGCAAAACGTGTGGCAGGCAGTTTTCGCCCACAACTCGTCGGCGGAGAGTTGAAAAATCAAGATTGTGTGCTACAATGTTCCAAAACAAAACAAAAAAGGAGTCATCGTAATGAATTCGGAAACTAAAAACCGCTGGCTGTTTCTGCTGGGCGTTGCTATATGCTTTGGTGTGGCAGGGCTGTCCGTTTTTTTGGAAAACATCATCCCCGGGGGGCTGCTCGGCGCCTCCATTATCGCCTTGTTCACGGGAACGATCATCAATAGCTTTTTTCATCCCAAGTGGATACAGCCTGCGCTTAAATTTACGTCTAAAAAAATACTAAAGGCTGCAATTGTTTTTTTGGGGGCGTCCTTGTCTATCGGTACGATTATGTCCGTGGGCAAAATGACCTTTTTGGTGATGATCTTTACCTTTGCGATGTGCTTCGGCGGCGGTTATTTTATCCGTAAGCTGTTTGGCTTAAACTGGAAGCTGAGCAACCTGATATCGGCGGGCACGGGCATTTGCGGTGGCTCGGCCATTGCGGCGATTTCCCCCGTAATTGATGCAGACGACAAGGATATTGCCTTCGCCATGTCTTCCACGTTCATTTTCGATATGGTGATGGTGGCGCTATATCCCATTATGGGCCGACTGTTGGGGATGACGGATATTGCCTACGGTATATGGGCGGGGACGTCTGTGAACGATACCGCCAGTGTTGTGGCTTCGGGATATGCTTTTTCTGAGCTGGCAGGCGATTTTGCCACCATGGTTAAGCTCACACGTACCATAGCCATTATTCCCACGGTGTTGGTGTTTGCATATATCGGCACACGCGTAAAGCAAAAGGAACTAAAAGCAGCAAACAAAGGGCAGAAGGTAAATCTTGTGAAAATCATCCCCTGGTTCATCGGTGGCTTTTTGCTTCTTGCTGTTTTAAACAGCGTTGGCTGGATTCCCGTAGCCGTTGGTGAGGTTATGAAAAAGGCAAGCAAGTTTTTAATGGTTACCGCGCTTGCAGCGATTGGATTGGGAACGAGCATAACCGACTTTAAAAAAGCGGGGCTTAAGCCTATGTTTTACGGCATCACAATTGATACCTTAGTAACCTTAACAGCGCTGATTGTGATTTGGTGTATGGGGTGGATGTAACCCCTTTTAACTGGTATAAAACGTTATAATTCGCGTCGATATCTATATCGGAGTAGCTTGCAAAAAAATCTCAGTTTCCCGTCATACGGGAAACTGAGATTTTTTCTTGTGAAGAAATAGAATTTTAAACCATATTTTTATTTTTTTTGCGAAACTGTGCAGGTGAGGTTCCGGTGAGTTGACGGAAGTAGGTGGAAAAATAGGTGTCACTGTTAAAGCCGACTTTTTCTGCAATGACAGATATAGGATAGTCGGTATTCAAAAGAAATTCTATGGCATGGTTGACACGCACATCCAAAATGTAACGACGGATGGTGTAGCCGGTGTGTTTGGCAAAAATACGGTTTAAGTAGTATTCGTGATAGCCTGTAAGCTGTGAAAACAGAGCGTTGGACATAGACGTATTGTAATTGGCGTGAATATGGTCAATAATCATCTCCACGGCGCGAGCGGTCTGGGATGCATTCTCCACCTTACCGCGCAGTAGCTGCACAAGCAGTGATTTTAAAAGTGCGCTTGCAGTTTCCCGATAAAGGATTTTTTGTTTGGAAAATTCACCGAGGATTTCATCCATAGCCTTTCGGCATACAGTTGCATTTTCCAAAACAACGTGTTGATTAAGGATGCAGTGATCCTCAATAAAACAGCTATTCGGCGGGGGCAGAGAAACGGCTTTGGAAATTCGCAGCGGAGAATATGAACGCTCCCTATGGCAATACTCCTGCGTCAGATCAAAATTTAATGTGATCAGATCGACTCCCGACGAGGAGATGGCATACCTACTTCCGCCGCAGCAATAAAAAACCGTATGCGGTTTCAGTATATAGGTTTGATTATCAATGCACAGCTTTGCCTCGCCGCCAAGAATATAAAAGATTCGGCAGTCGCGCACGTAAACCGGATCCCCTTCGGATTTGTAATGTATTATTTTAGCAAAACGAATAAAAGGCGTAATATTAGAAAACAGCATTTTTCCTCCGGATTTTTAAAAACAATCCATATATAAAATCATTTAGTTTGATTATAAACGCTTTGATAAAAAAACGCAACAAAAAAGTTTGTTTTCTTAAAGTTTTGGTTGGTTTTTTGTATTCTGTGAAAACAGTTTTCATAGTACACTGAATAAAAAGGGGGGCAGTTATGAAATTTACGGTAGGACTCAAAAACGGAGATAACGCCTTGCTGGAATGCATTTGCCAAAATAAGAATCAAATATATGAGGTTTATTTTTCCTGGGGCGACTTCCCCAACGGGAGAAGCTCTCAGCTGCAAAGCAGCCGGCTTGCTCCGTGGACGCTACAAGACCTGCAGCGCAAAAGCCTTCAGCGGCTGAGTGATGAAGGGATAAAGCTCAATATGCTGTTTAACGCCAACTGCTATGGCAAAGACAGTCAGTCACGCGCTTTTTTTCACAAGATCGGGACGGTGACGCAATACGTAGCAGAGCATTACGGTCTGCAGTCAGTTACAACCACTTCACCGCTTATTGCCAAATTCATTCGTCAGAATTTTGAAGGTATTGAGGTTCGCGCATCCGTGAATATGGAAATTGGCACGGTACAGGGTATGGATTATCTTTCGGAGTATTTTGACAGTTATTACGTAAAGCGAGAGCTGAACAGAGATTTTGATGCAATTGCCAAGCTTTATGAATGGTCCGTGCAAAACGGTAAAAGATTGTTTCTGCTTGCCAACTCCGGCTGTTTAAATCACTGTTCTGCACATAATTTTCACGACAATCTGGTAGCGCACGAGGCCGAGATTGCCGCAATGGACAATGCCTATAATTTTGGCGGTATCTGTCGGCAATATCTGTCAAAGCCCGAACATTATAACAGCCTTATTGATGACACCAATTTTGTCCGCCCTGAAGATATCTGCCGCTATGAACCGTATTTCGCCGCAGCTAAGCTGGCTACACGGGTCCACCAAAATCCCGTCACAGTAGTCAACAGTTACATACGCGGTAAATACAGCGGGAATATATTGGATATTTTAGAACCCAGGCACAATATTTATCCTTACGTTATTGAAAACGGTGACCCGTTACGACTTATAAAATTAGAGGAGGAATAGCTTATGCTGACCAGTCAAATGATTAAAGAAGCCGCTCTGGCAGCCGGCGCTGATAAGTGTGGCATTGCACCGATGTCACGTTTCAACGGTGCTCCGGACGAAATGAACCCGCAATTTTTGTTTCCCGAAGCAAAAAGCTGTATTGGTTTTGTATTTCGTATCCCCAGAGGGGTTCAGCGCGGCATTGAGGAAGGAACACAATTTTATCAGTATCCGTCTATGGCCTACGGCGGCATCAACGAGATATTTGCGCCTGCTGTATTGTATCAGGTGGGGAAGCTCATTGAGGATGAAGGATACGAAGCGTTTGTTTACAGAAATACCGGCGCACGCGGCATTGTATCCGATATGGATGGAAGTGAGGGTAACACTCTTTCTCCTGAAGAACAGATAGAAGTAAATGAACATGCCAAAAGCGCTACTATACATCATAGAAACGTACAGTTTACAAGAGCCACCAGAGAAGATAATGTGCCGCCCGACTTGCAATTTCACTTTCGTTTAGCGGCAGTTGCTTGCGGTCTTGGTGAGATCGGCTGGAGCAAGATGCTTCTTACCCCTGAGTTTGGTCCGTTGCAAAGAGTCGCCTTTATCTTTACCGATGCAGAGCTTGAATATGACGAGATGTACAACGGCAAGCCCCTTTGCCGAAAGTGCGGCGCCTGTGTGCGAGAGTGTCCCGGCGGTTGTATCCCTGCTATGGACTCCGGAAAGACGGTGTCTATTACGTTAGAGGACAAGGTTATCGAGTGGGGCGACATTGATATGTGGCGCTGCTATGCCTTCTATACCCACGCAGGAAGATACTATAATCCTTTTGTGCCCAAAGAGGTTTGGGATAAAAATGAAGATGGCGCACTTGATTTGATGGAAGGCGTCACCGACGTCGCCAACGAGCAGGAGATTATGAAGGTTTATACGGCGCTGCAGAAGTATTTTCCAAGCTGGGTCGGCTACAATATGGCAAAGTGCGGTGGTTGTATTCGTGGTTGTGTATCTATGCTTGAGAAGAAAGGCGGCTGTATGGAGGATAGATTTAAGGAACCCTTACGCACACGCAAAAAGCCTTGGAAATTGGATAGATAGGGGGAATAGATGTGTTAACAGCTGAAAAAATCAAGAAAAAAGCAGAAGAGCTGGGGGCCGCTGTTTGCGGTATCGGTTCCTTGGATATATTTAAGGGTGAAGATATTCAGAGGGACCCTAAAATGATTTTACCAAACGCTAAATGTATTATCGGCTTCGGTTTTGCGGTACCTAAAGGACTTTATCTTACAATGGATATTAAATCTCAGTTTTATACGTACACCACAATGGGTGTGAAGTATACAGACGAGGAAATGGCAGAGATTTTTCTGCTTAAAATAGGCGGTATGATTGAAGATGCGGGCTATGACGCTTGCTTGCAAAAATCTATTCCCAATTTGAGAATAAAGGGTGATAAAACCACGAACCCCGAAGTTATGGATACATACGAGCTGATTCACGCCGAGCCCGTTGAGGCAGGGAAACCCGCTCCCGACGTTATAATAGATTTCGGTAAAGCGGCGAAGGCCTGCGGAATTGGTGAAATGGGAATGAGTGGCAAAATAATAAATAAAGCGTACGGTCCTTTTATGCGATACTGTTTTATAATCACCGATGCACCGTTAGAGCTTGATGCGCCGTTAAAGGAAAAGGTTTGTGATAACTGCGGCGAATGTCAAAGGGCCTGCCCCGGCAATGCCATTAGCCAAAGCGGCCTGGATACGTGGCAATGTGCCGTATACTATAAGGGCGCGCATAAGTCTAATCCCTTTATTACCGATGCATTCTTAAAGGGGCATCCTGAGCGCGAGGCTATATTAAACGGCGAGAAGCGTTTTGATGCTGAAAGTGCCAGAGAGATATATAAAGAAATAAACTTTTTGCCTAATACGCAATGGGGATATGCGCCCTGTCTTTGCGGTAAAAGGTGCGATGTTGCCTGCTATAAACACCTGAAAGGGGAGTTTTAATTGATGAAACAGGAAATTATTAAAATTGCAAAAGATAACCTTGCTGATATAGTCGGCTTTGCAAGCGCAGAAATTTTTGATGAAAACGACCCTATTTTTAAAATATACCCAAATACCAAAACCGTTATTGCTTTGGCTTTTAGAATTTTACGTGGAATCTACAGAGGTACCGAAGAGGGAACCACGTATTACCAGTACACAACCATGGCGGTTGAAAATATGGAAGAAACCATTATGCCAATGGCACAGCTAAAGGTTGCGAATTTTATCGAATCAAAGGGTTTTGTTGCGGTTCCGCAACGAAGACATCAACAAATAATGGCGGAGGAAAACGGTACCAATCCCGAGGTGGCGTATGATGCTATACATAGGGGCAAGAAAGCCGAAAACCAAATGGATTTCACATCTGCGGCGGTGAAATGCGGCATAGGCGAAAAAGGGCTTTCGGGTGCGATTTTAACCGACGATTTCGGACCGATGGTAAGATATTGT
>CAZUJI010000012.1:0-13951 GCA_964620235.1 uncultured Eubacteriales bacterium | reverse complement strand
TTCTATCACTTTTTCTCAGGCTCCTTTCCATCAATTTAATGCCCCAGGTAATCAGCAGCACCAAAATAATGTATACCACTGCCAAGGCCAGATAGGGTACAAAATACTCGTACCGCACGTTACCGATTTCGGTAAAGGTCTTGTAAAGGTCGGTGGCGGCAACAAAGCTGACAACCGACGTGTCCTTAATCAAGGCAATAAACTCGTTGCCCAGGGTAGGCAGTATGTTTTTAATGGCTTGGGGAATCACGATCTTCATCATCGAGGTGCCGTAGCTTAAACCAACGGCGCGGCCGGCCTCTAACTGCCCCGGGTCTACCGACAGTATACCGCCACGCATAATCTCCGACACGTAGGCGGCGCTGTTTAAACCAAACACAATAATGCTGGTGTTTAACGACGAAATCGACACCCCAAACAGCGGCCACAGCACGTAGTACGAAATCAGCAGCTGCACTACCAGCGGCGTACCGCGGAAAAAGCCCACGTATACGGTGCAGATCTTGTCTAAAATGCGGGGGAGCAGCCGGTACTTAGGCATAACCTTAACGGCGCCGATGAGGGTACCCAAAACCATACCGATCAGCAAGCCTAAAACGGCAATCAGCAGGGTGTTTACCAAACCAACCGAAAGCACCCGCTTCCAGCCGCCTTGCTCAATAAACAACTCCCAAAACACTTTAAATTTTGCAGAAAAGTCCATAAATAAGTCCTTTCTTAAAGCCTAAAAGGCCTCCGGAGGCCAAGCCCCCAGAGGCACGCTTTAGAGTAAAGTTGTACTATAAATTAGCCGTTTAACTTAGCGGTAATGGCTTTTGCAGGGCCGTTGTCGGCAATAACGTAGGTAACCTGACCCTGTTGCATAGCGGTAATGGCCAAAGCAACGTATTTGTAAGGAGCAGCCTCGGCAGTCAGGCCGTCAAAGCCGTAGTCTTCGTCGCCCTTAATGTACAGCTCACCGGTGGTGCCGGCTTGGCAACCGATCTTCTTGTCGGCGGTCAGATCGGCCAGAATAGCGGCTACGTCGTCGCCGGTTTTGCAGTTGTCAAAGGTGGTGTCGTCGGCTTTGCAGATTACAACCTGAGAAGCGTTGTAGTAAGAGTCAGAGAAGGTAACAACCTTTTGACGCTCGGGGGTAACCGACAGACCGGCCATACCAATGTCGCTAATGCCGGATTGTACCGAGTTTACAACGGCGTCAAAGTCCATATCCTGAATAACCAGCTCTTTGCCCAGCTCTTCGGCTAAGTAGTAGGCAATCTCCAGGTCAACACCCGAGTATTTGCCCTGTGCGTCTACCATCTCAAAGGGCTCAAAGCCGGTGCTGGTAGCAACTACCAATTGGTCTTTGTTGGCGTCTAAGGTAGCCGAGGTAATAGACATCGGGGTACCGTCGCCAAAGTAGTTGTTGCAAATCTCGTCGAATTTGCCGTTGCCCTTAATCTTGGTTAAAAAGGCGTTTACCTCAGCCAAAAAGGCAGCGTCGTCTTTTGCTACGGCAAAGGCGTACTCCTCAGCGCTTAAGGCCAGGTCGATTACCTTAACACCGGTAGCGGGTTTTGCGCCACAGCCGGCCAGGCAGGCCACCAGCAGCACAACGGTCATTAAAATTGCAAGTGCTCTTTTCATTGTTTTTTCCTCCAAAATTTATGGTACTCATAACTATACACCCTTATGCAAAAAAAGTCAAGCATTTACCCGTTTTTTCCCGCAGAAGGGCCCAATAATGCCAGCGATTGCATCCCCAATTGGGCGTAGCAGGCCTCGGCATCGGCTTTTTTGTAGGCAACGTTCTGCCCCGCAAGGGGATCGTTAAAAATATAATTTTGGTCGTCAAAGCCAATCAGCACCAAGCAATGCTCCCCCGACAGCCAGGTAAACCACCGCCCCGTGGGCAGCAGCCAGCCGGTGCCGGCCCGCAGAGGCTGCATATTTATACCGCCCCATACCAAAACCGGCTCGCCCCTGCAGATAAACTGCTCGCACAGCGCGCTCAGCGACAGGCCGGTGGTGTTTTGCACCTGCCGCGTGTTGCCTAAAAAGGCGGTTAGGGCCTTTTCAATTACCGGAGCGTAGCAGCCGTAGCCATAAGAGGTGCGCGGGTCACCTACGTAATAATAATTGGGGTCGGGCCCGCACAGCGTGTCGTTTTCATCGGTGGATAAGAGGGCGCAGGGCAGGTAGCCGTCAATAAACGCTCCCGGTGTAATTTCGTAGCCGTAAAACTGCAGCAGCATGGTGGCGCTTACCGCCTCGCACCCGGTGGGAAAGGCGGGGTTTTGCCCAATGTAGGGCACCGTAAGCAGCGTAGGGTCTTGGCGGTAGTCCTCCGCCGAGCCCACCTGCCACCCCGAGCGGGCGCACCCGCAAAGTAAAATCGCCAATAGGCTGCATACCAAAAACAAAGCCATTTTTCGTATCTTCCTTACCAAAAAAATTCCCCCTTGACCCGTAAAAGGGTACAAGGGGGATGTATTTTTTAGGTATCGCAAATGTATCTAAGGTGTAAATTCGGAGTGAATTTTTAAGATTGCCATTTTTCTTCAGAGATATAGCTGCTGCCCCAGTGAATGCCCACAAAAAGCTGGGTGCCGTCCTTTACGTTATTATAGGCGTAGGCGTCGTACTCCCAGCTTTGCAGCCCTAAAGCGGCGTAATAGGCGTGCACGGCGGTGGTTTGATACAGCAGCGGTGTGTACTCGTTTTCGGCGTCGGCTTTTTCTATCACCCCTTGGCGGTGGGTTAACGTAAGCTCAATCAGCGCGTGGGAGTCGGGCTCGTAGAGCACGAGCAAATCCTCAAACTGGGCCGAAACCACGCGAAACCGCACCGTGCGCCCGTTGTACAGCGCCACGCAGGTGTAGGATTCTATCCACACCGCCGAGTAGGCGTCTAATCGGGCGACCAAAACCTTTTGCAGAGCCTCGCCATTAGTTTGGGGCTGGCCAAGCAGGTCGTTTAAAATCTGCCTGCAATCGGCCGCCGCTTCGGCGCGGGTGGGGCCTTGGCCGCTCTCAATCAGCAAAATTTGGGGCCCCACGTCGCACAGCGCCCGCAAAACCTCGGCCGCCGAAAGGTCGGTGGGTTGGGGCACCGTTAAATCTATAGGAGCTACCGTAGCGTGGCTGCGGTTTACCCGGGTGTATAGGGCGTGCAGATTGGGCAGCAGCATACAAAGGGCGGTAAGCAGTAAAAGCGCGGCGGTGGAGATTGCATATTTTCGCCACTTCATTGCGCCACCTCCTTTTTGGTTTGGCGGGGCAGCACAAGCCGCACCGTGGTGCCCTGCCCGAGGGTGCTGTTAAACTCTAATTGGGTGTTATGCACTAAGGCAATGCGGTGGCAAAGGGCCAGGCCCAGCCCTGCGCCACCCTGCTTGCGGGCGCGGGACTTGTCCTCCATAAAAAAGGGCTGGGTAATACGGTCTAAATTCTCGGGAGCAATGCCTCGGCCAAAATCCTGCACCAAAAATACGTAATTTTCACCCTGTACGCGGCCGCTAACCAGCACCTCTTGCCCGGCGGCAGAGGCCTTGCAGGCGTTGTCGGTTAAATTATACAGCAGCGACAGCAACAGCGCAGGCTCGGCCGAAATTTTTTGAGGCTGCACCTGCAGCTTGATTTTTACACCGTATTTTTGGGGCAAAAACCGCACCGCCTGCTCTACGTCGGCAAACAAGGCCTTGGTCTGCACCGAGCAAAAGGCCACTTCGGTTTTTTCCAACACCATAATGTCTAAAAGCTGCATCGAAAGCTGCTCCAACCGCTTGCCCTGGCGATAAATCGCATCGGCGGCCCGCGCCCGCTCGGCATCGGTTAAATCGTAGGACCGCAGCAGGTCGGCATAGCCGATAATCGAGGTCATAGGCGTTTTCAGCTCGTGGGTAAAGTCGGCCACGAAGGCCTCCCGCTTTTCTACCTCGGCCTGCAGGCGGGTTACGTTAGATTGCACCGACTCGGCCATACGGTTAAAATGGCGGGCCAGCTGCAGTACCTCGGCGCTGCCTAAGCCGCCGTCGGTTACAATGCGGGTGCTGTACCCCTGCCCGGCAATCTCGTCTACCGCAGCCGACAACCCCTGCAAGGGTCTTGTAAGCCGCCCCGTAAGCCACCAAAGCACGCCGCCGCTGAGCAAGGCTGCCGCCAAAAGGGTGTAGCGGTACCAAGCCGTGAGCTGCGCTTGCTGGGCATATACCCCCGAAAGGTCGGCCAAGGCTTCTATATAATAGGCCGTGCCCTGCAGATCGGCGCGGCAAACCACCTGCAGCACGGGCGAATCGGCCTGCGGCAGGTAAACGTAGCCTTGCTGAGCGTTTTGCAGCCCGCAGGCAAAGGCATCGGGGCCGTAGTAGGCGGTATCCTCCAAAAGGCAAAGGTTCAGCTGCAGCGTGGCCTCCGGCTTGACCATCTGCCGCAGCTTTTGTTGCAGGTCGTCTAAATCTGCGGTGGAGGTGTTGCCCTCGGTAGCCTGCAGCACAAACAGCTTGCCGGCGTAGGCGTTTACCGACAAAATATGCTCTACACGGCTTTGCAGCACCGAGTTGCCGCAGGCGCGAACCAGCAAAAAGCCCCCAAGACCCACCGTAAGCATAACCACCGCATAGGCCGCGCAAAAAAATCGAAAAGCCAATTTCATCTTACCCTCACCCCTTTGCGGGTGGGTCGTAACGGTACCCCACCTTGTAAACCGACTGTATTTCTTGCTCTAACCCCATTTTGCGCCGCAGCCGCTGAATATGCAGGTCTACGGTGCGGGTGTTGCCGTAATAGGGCTCGTTCCATACCCGTTCGTAGATGGTTTCGCGGTATAAGGCAATGCCGGGGTTGCGCACAAACAGCAAAAGCAGCTCAAATTCCTTTAAGGTCAGGTCTACGGCCTGCCCGTTTTTGGTTACCGTGCGCGAGTCTACGTCAATTTGCGCCGAGCCTACCTGCAAATACCGCTGAGTCTTGCGGTAGCGCCGCAGCACCGCCTCTATGCGGGCCAGCAGCTCTACCATGGCAAAGGGCTTTACAATATAATCCTCAGCCCCCATACGCAGACCCTTTACACGGTCGGAAAGGTCGGCCTTGGCGGTTAAAAAAATCACCGGCGTTTCAAACTCCCGTATGTACTCTAACAACGAAAACCCGTCAATCCCCGGCAGCATAACGTCCAGCAGCACCAAATCAAAGCGGTCGTGCTCAATTATTTCGGCGGCGGTGGGGCCGTCCTCGGCCCAGGTGCAAGCATACCCCGCCTTGCGCAGACCCAGCTCTAACATTCCGGCAATGGACGCATCGTCCTCTACAATCAGTATTCTCAGCATTTTGCTCGCCTCCCGATTTAAAAATACATCTTTATTGTATCATTTTTGTATCGGTAGAACAAATTGAAATTTCTGCAAAAAGGGGGTGTTAAATTGCAAAAAAGTATGGTATACTGATTTAATGGAAGCAAATGCCTTAAAATACAGCAAAGGAGCGGTAAAATGGACTGGTGCGAGCTGCAAATCAAAGTGCCCGTTGCACGCTTAGAGCAGGCCGAGGCCATTGCCAATATGGCGGTGCCCTACGGCATTTATACCGAAGATTACTCGGATTTGGAAATTGCCGCGCAAACCATTGCGCATATTGATTTAATTGACGAAGAGCTGGTGGCCAAGGACCGTAGCACGGCCATTATTCATATTTATATCAGTAAAGAGGAGGCTCCCGCCGAGGCGGCCGCCTATTTAACCGCCTTGTACGAGGCCGAGGGCATCCCCTTTACCTTACAGACCGAAACCATCCGCGAGGCCGACTGGGCCGACGGCTGGAAGCCCTTTTTTAAATGCACCCCCATTGGCAAGCGCTTGCTGATAAAGCCCCGGTGGGAGAAGTATGCGGGCGAGCCCCGCACCGTGTTAGAGATCGACCCCGGCGCCGCCTTTGGCACCGGCACCCACGCCACCACCCGTATGTGCTTAGAGGTGCTGGATGCAAAAGTGGTTAGCGGTCAAACGGTGTTGGATATTGGCTCAGGCAGCGGCATACTCTCTATTGCGGCGGTGCTTTTGGGCGCTGAATCGGCCGTGGGCGTAGATATTGACGCCACCGCCGTGCGGGTCGCCGCCGAGAATGCGGCAATGAATAAGGTGCAAGACCGGGTGCAATATCTGCAGGGCGATTTAACCGATAAGGTTAGCGGCCAATTTGATATTGTTTGCGCCAATATCGTGGCCGACGCCATTATTTCTTTACAGCAAGACGTGGCCGGGTTCTTAAAGCCGGGGGGCATCTTTTTGTGCTCCGGCATTATCGACGTTCGCAGCGACGACGTGCTGGCCGCCTTCCAAAAGAACAATTTTGAAATTTTAGAGACCCACACCTACGAGAATTGGTACGCCTTTGTGGCGCAGCCGAAGGGGGGCGCCCAATGATTCAGTTTGAAGAGCAACGCCTGCGGTTAGAGGGCTACCGCCCCGAGCTTTTGGATTTGGGCGACGCGTTAAACTTAACCGCCCTGCAGGCCGACATTGCCGCCTTAGAGGCACAGTCGGGCGCCGAGGATTTTTGGAACGATTTAGAAAATTCCCAAAAGGTGCTGCAGCAAATTCGGCAGTTAAAAAACAAGGTAGAGGCCTACGATGCGCTAAAAACCCAGTTTGAAGACGCGTTGGTGCTGATTGAAATGGCCGATGAGGAAGAGGATTTATCTCTGCTGGAGGAAATCGTGCAGAGCATTGATGCCTTTTATGCCGATTTAGAGGCGCAGCGGCTGTCTACCCTGCTTACCGGCGAGTACGACGACAACAACGCCATTTTAACCTTCCACGCCGGTGCCGGCGGCACCGAGGCGATGGACTGGGCACAAATGCTGGTGCGTATGTACACCCGCTGGGCCGAGCGCCACGGCTTTAAGGCCAAAATGTTAGACTTTTTAGACGGCGACGAGGCGGGCTTAAAAAGCGCCACGGTGCTGGTAGAGGGCATAAACGCCTACGGCTATTTAAAGTCCGAGGCGGGGGTACACCGCCTGGTGCGGGTGTCGCCCTTTGATGCATCGGGTCGGCGGCATACCTCCTTTGCATCGGTAGAGGTTATGCCCGAGATTACCGACGACGTGCAGATTGAAATTCGCGATGAAGATATTAAAGTAGACACCTACCGCTCGGGCGGCGCGGGTGGCCAGCACGTAAATAAAACCGAATCGGCCATTCGCATTACCCACCTGCCCACCGGCATTGTGGTGGCCTGCCAAAACGAGCGCAGCCAGCACCAAAACCGCGAGGTGGCTATGAAAATGCTCAAATCTAAATTGGTAGAGATTAAAGAGCGGGAGCATTTAGACAAAATTGAGGACATTAAGGGCGTGCAAAAAGAAATTACCTGGGGCTCGCAAATCCGCTCCTACGTATTTATGCCCTACACCTTAGCCAAGGACCACCGCTCGGGCTTTGAGTCGGGCAACATCGGCGCCGTAATGGACGGCGACCTTGACGGGTTTATTAACGCCTATTTAAAACAGCTTTCGCAAGCCCCGCAGGATTGACAAGCTTTGCGGTAACTTGTATAATATTGTAAATTTAAAGATTATTTAAAAGAGGTAAAAAGCAATGGAATGGACATCTTTAAACGACCTTAGAGAAAAATACTTAAGCTTTTTTGAAAGCAAGGGCCACCTGCGCTTGGGCAGCTTTTCGTTGGTACCCAACAACGATAAATCCTTGTTGCTGATCAACTCGGGTATGGCGCCTATGAAAAAATACTTCACCGGTGAGGTTACTCCGCCCCGCAGCCGCGTAACCACCTGCCAAAAATGTATCCGCACCCCCGACTTAGAGCGCGTGGGTCACACCGCCCGCCACGGCACCTATTTTGAGATGCTGGGCAACTTCTCTTTTGGGGATTATTTTAAACAAGAGGCCATTCCCTGGGCTTGGGAGTTTTTAACCAAAACCTTAGAGATTCCCGAGAATTTGCTGTGGCCCTCGGTATACGAGGAGGACGAAGAAGCCTACGCCATTTGGCGGGATAAAATCGGCGTGCCCGAGGCGCATATCGTGCGTTTGGGCAAGGCCGACAATTTCTGGGAGCACGGCACAGGCCCCTGCGGCCCCTGCAGCGAGATTTATTTTGACCGCGGCGAAAAATACGGCTGCGGCTCGCCCGACTGTAAGCCCGGCTGCGAGTGCGACCGCTATATGGAGATCTGGAACAACGTATTTACCCAGTTTAACAATATGGGCGACGGCACCTACACCGAGTTAGAGCATAAAAATATTGACACCGGTATGGGCTTAGAGCGCTTGGCCTGCGTAATGCAGGGGGTAGACAATATGTTCGAGGTAGATACCATTCGCAACATATTAAATAAGGTGTGCGCCCTGTCGGGTAAGGAATACGGCAAAGACCCCAAAACCGATATTTCTATTCGCGCCATTACCGACCACGCCCGCGCTTCTACCTTTATGATCAGCGACGGCGTTATCCCCTCTACCGAGGGTCGGGGCTACGTGCTGCGCCGCTTGATTCGTCGCGCTGCCCGCCACGGCCGTTTAATCGGTATTAAAGACGCCTTTTTACCCATTTTGGTAGACGTGGTCATCGGCGAGAATAAATCGGGCTACCCCGAGCTGGTGGAAAAGCAAGAGCTGATTAAAAAGGTAATTTCTAACGAAGAAGCCGGCTTTGCCAAGACCATTGACCAAGGCTTGGCCATTTTAAGCGAGCTGACCGCCAAGGGCGGCGTGCTTTCGGGCGAGGATGCCTTTAAGCTGTACGACACCTACGGTTTCCCCTTAGATTTAACGGTGGATATTTTGGCCGAAAAGGGTATGACGGTGGACGAGGACCGCTTTAAGGAATTGATGAACGAGCAGCGCCAAAAGGCCCGCGAGGCCCGCAAGGCCTCCGACGGCGAAAGCTGGAAGAGCGACGGCATTGGGTTTGACGGCGTAGACGCCACCGTATTTTTAGGCTACACCGCCGACAGCTGTGCGGCTAAAATCGCAGACTTAGTGGTAGAGGGTGAGCATACCCTTACCGCAGGTGAGGGCAGCAAGGCCATTATGGTGTTAGACCAAACCGTATTTTACGGCGAGGGCGGCGGCCAGGTGGGCGACACCGGCGTTATCACCTTAAACGGCGCCGAATTTAAAGTCACCGACACCCGCAAGACCCCCGGTGGTGTATTCACCCACTTTGGTACCGTTGTGAAGGGTGCCTTCTCGGTGGGTGACGAGGTTACCGCCGCCATTGATACGCTTCGCCGCAACGCTATTCGCCGCAACCATACCGCAGCCCACCTGCTGCAGGCAGGCTTGCGCGCCGTGCTGGGCAACCACGTAGAGCAGGCCGGTCAGCTGGTGAACGACACGGCGGTGCGTTTTGACTTTACCCATTTCTCGGCCCTGACCGCCGAAGAGCTGGCCCGTGTAGAGGCCTTTGTAAATAACGCGATTTTAAGCGGCATTGCCGTTGACAATACCGAAATGCCCATTGCCGAGGCTCGCAAGCTGGGCGCTATGGCCCTGTTTGGCGAAAAGTACGGCGAGGTGGTTCGCGTGGTGGCCGCAGAGGATACCTCTATTGAGCTGTGCGGCGGTACTCACGTAGACAACGCTGCCAAAATCGGCTTGTTCCGCATTACCTCCGAGTCCAGCGTTGCCGCAGGCGTTCGCCGCATCGAGGCGGTTACCGGCGCCAACGTGCTGGCCTTAATGGACCATTACAAGGCGCTTATCGGCTCTACCGCCGCCGCCTTAAAGGCCAACAACCCCGAGGAGGTGGCCAATCGCGCCGCTCAGGTGGTTGCCGAGTTAAAAGACGCCGAAAAAACGGTGGAAAAATTAGAGTCGCAGCTGGCTTCGTCTAAATTGGGCGATATGCTGGCAGGCGCCGTAGAGGTTGGCAGCGTTAAGGTGCTGGCCACCGAGCTTAAGGGCGCAGGCGCCGACGCGCTGCGCAAAATGGCCGACACGGTTAAGGCCCAAAACCCCGCAATGGTGGCTGTATTTGCCGGTGTTGCAGGCGAAAAGGTAACCTTTTGCGCCGCTTGCGGTGCCGATGCCGTTAAGGCAGGCGCCCACGCAGGCAATCTGGTGCGCGAGGTGGCTAAAATCGCCGGCGGTAACGGCGGCGGCAAGCCCGACAGCGCTATGGCCGGCGGTAAAGACGCCTCTAAGGTGGCCGAGGCCCTGGCGGCCGTGGCCGGAATTGTAAAAAATCAAATCGGAGGTTAATTTTATGAGCGACTGCTTGTTTTGTAAAATCGTAGCCGGCGAAATTCCCTCTACCAAAATTTACGAGGACGAAACGGTCTACGCCTTTGCCGACATTGACCCCCAAGCCCCCTTTCACGCCATTGTAATTCCCAAAGAGCATATTGCCTCGGCGGCCGAGATTACGGCCGAGAACAGTGCGCTCATTGCCAAGGTGTTTGAGGCGGTGGCCAAAATCGCCAAGCAAGAGAATTTGGAAAAGGGCTTTAGAGTAGTCAACAACTGCGGCGCCGACGGCGGCCAAACCGTTGGGCATATCCACTTCCATTTATTGGCACGGCGCAATTTAGCCTGGCCTCCCGGTTGATTTTAAAAGATAAAAAAATACCACGTTTGGCTTGTAATCATTGGCCGAATGTGGTATATTTTTTTTGGAATTTCAGGAGGCGAGAAGCTATGCGCGAATATTTAAAACAATTTACCCAAACCATTGGATTTCCTGCCGAGGCCACTGCATTTTTTTGCGATCTCTACGGTAAAATTGAGGCTGAACCCGAGGCTATGCAGACCCTTGCCTACCTGCAAAAGCGCATTGCCATCGGCCGCGTGTTAGAGGGGTTATACTCTTGGGTGCAAGACCTGTCCCCCGGGCTGGAAGAATTAGCCGCCACCTTTGGCGTACACCGCTACAGCGTAGATATGCTCCTGCTTTTGACCTGCACCCCCGCCGTACACGAAAAATACCGCCTTTTAAAGTATCCCGACGAATTTTTTTACGACAACGCCACCGACTTTACCTGCAAGCTGCAGGAATGTCGGCAGGTGCATAAGGTCTGGGGCACCTTTGTGTTGACCTGGTTTTTTCGTTTTTTTGAGATGCACACCATAAAACTGGGTCGCTTTCAGTACGAGCGTAAGGTGTTTGGCCACCCGAATTACACCTTTGGCGACCATACCGTAAAGACCGGGAGCTTTGTGTATAATATTCATATCCCCTCTTCGGGGCCGATGACCGAAGAAGCGCGGCTGGATTCTTACAAACGGTTGTACCAATTTGTTAAGACTCCTACCACTACGGTGGTTCCCATCACCTGCACCAGTTGGCTGTTGTACCCCGGCCTGCGGGAGATTTGTGACCCAAAATCCAATATGATTGGATTTTTAAATGATTTTGATATTATCGCCCAAAGCACGCCCCCGGCGGACAACCCCTTCCCCGATGCCTGGCGGATGTTTGGCGTAGATTACACCGGCGACCCCTCGGTACTGCCGCGGGATACCAGCCTGCAACGCCGTATTGCCGACCATTTGGCGGCAGGGGGCGCCATCGGCGGTGGCACCGGCATTATCCTGTTCGACGGCGAGAAAATTATTAACCAAAAGGGGTAGTAAAAATGAAACCCTTACAATCGGTTTTACAGGTGGCTCGTTACGACGGGAACGACCTTATTTTTATAGAACAAACCGGTCTGTACGTGCGGGACGTAGCCTTAAATTTAGGGGTAAACGAGGAAATTTGCATTGGATTTTTAAGCGACGTGCATTTAAACTATTGCAACGGGGCGGATTTTTCAGAGGCCAACCCGGTAACGATGAGTACCTATCAAAATCGGCAATTTTGCGCCGGCGCAGCTTGTCTGCCTAAGCTGCACAACTGTATGGCGGCATTAGAGGGCGCCGACGCCGTGGTGCTGAACGGTGACACGATGGATTATTTCTCCCACGGTACGGTGGAGCTGATGCAACGGGAAGTATTTGAAAAATATCCCGATGTCATTGCCACCATAGGCGGCCACGAGCGGGCACGTCAGATGCAGGGCACCGTGCCCGAGGGCCAAGACGATTGGAAAATCTGTATGCAAAAATTGCAGGCCTTTTGGCCCCACGATATCTATTACACCAAAAAGTGCATACAAAATAAGGTATTGCTTATTGGTATGTGTAATGATTTTGCTCGCTTTACCGTCCACCAGCATCAAAAACTGCAGGCCGATTTAAATTTGGCGCGGCAAAATGGGTGGCAGGTGCTTTTGTTTGTGCACGAACCCATTGCCACGGGCAACCCTGCCCACGAAAAAACAGAACTACCAGACTCGCTTTTGCCGGGCGACCGGAGCATTTACCCCATAAATCTTTGCAACGCCCCCGATTTGGCGGGCGGAGAAGGCAGTGACGCGGCTACAATGGCGGTCTGTCACACCATTACCCATAGCGCCGATGTAATAAAGGGCGTATTTGCGGGGCACCTGCACAACGATATGCATCTGGAGCTTTTGGCCCGCACCCCCGAGGGCGCGGATACGTCGATTCCCCAATTTGTGCATAACGCCACCGCCTATCACAACGGCCACCTTATGCGGATATTTGTAAAATAGTAAAAACGACCTTAAAGGGACACCCTCCGTAGGGAAGTGTCGCTTTGGGGTCGTTCTTTTGTTCTGTGATGCACACCGTAATGGGAGGCGAAACGCCACCCATTACAAAGCCTCTCCCTATGGGAGAGGTGGCAGCCGTAGGGCTGACGGAGAGGGTAACGACGCGGGCACCGCAAGAGGGTACAAACGCCCTCTCATCCGCTGTCGCGGTAGCTCAATCTCGCTGCGGCTCGGTCACCTCGCGGCTCTGGCACACGCCCGTGTGCCATTCACTACCGCTCGGCCGCTTCGCTACCCAAAGGGAGAGCCTTTTTATTATATTATTTATCTTTTCTACCGTTTTTGCGGTTGTAATTTTCAACCACCACGCCGTAGCGTTCCCAAGCGCGGGCAACCGCATCCTCCCAAGACAGATACAGCGTTTCGCCGGCGGCTTTGCCCACGGTTTTTAAAAGCCCGGGGGTGCGCACCGCCTCTAACACCGTTTTGGCGCAATGGGCGGCATCCTCATACACCAAAAAGCCGTTTTGCCCGTCTACAATGCCCTCGGCAGGGCAAGAGCCGTTGACCAAAAGCGAGGGGCAGTCGCAGGCCGCCGCCTCTTTTACTACCAGGCCGGCGGTGTCATAGGTAGAGGGGAACAGCAGCAGGTCGGCGCGGCTGAAAAAGGCCCGCACCTTCTCGCGGTCGTACACGGCGCCGGTAAAAACGCATACGTCCTTTAACCCTTGGTTAAGGCTGTATTGCTGAATGGCGGGACGGTCGCGGCCGTCGCCCACAAAAAAGGCCTTAAAGGGCAGGCCGCTTTTTTTCAGCTCTACTAAAGTGTCTAAAATCAGCTTAACGTTTTTATACCACATCATACGCCCGCAAAACAAAAATACCTTTTGATTGGGCTCTAAGCGGTACACGCGGTCAATTTCGTCTATGGCGCTTTGCTCGGCGCGGCCGCGGGCAAAATCGGTGCCGTTGGGCATAACAATGTAATCCCGCTCGTAGCCGGTGGATTGCAGCCACTTGCCGGCGCCGTCGGTAACGCACCAAACCTCGTCGGCGCGACGGATGTTGTGCATTACGTATTTTTTAGAGATTTTATTGAATTTTTTATTTTTGACGTACTTGTCAATGTCAATGTCAAACTTGGTGTGGTAGGTAAGCACCAAGGGGCGCTTGTGTTTACAAAAAGCCATTTGATGCTCTACCAGGGTAGACGAGGCAAAGGGACTGTGCACGTGCACAAGGTCCATATGCATCGCCCGCAAATCGCTGATGGTGGTGGGCGAAAAAGGGTTGCCCACCCGATAGGGAATATGCCCGCCGGTACCCAAAGAGGAGTAGCGGTACACCGTAAAGGGGTAGTTGTCCTCCACGTGGGGATAACGGGGGGTCACCA
>CAZUJI010000011.1:0-14115 GCA_964620235.1 uncultured Eubacteriales bacterium | reverse complement strand
AAACAGCGAAGGCAGAATATTGTCGAAGGCGGGCTTTAACACCGGCGAATCCAACACCGGGGCAATGGCGGTTAAAACAAACACACCCACCGCCAAAATCAAGGTGGTTACAATAGAGCTTGTGGCAATGGCAATGGTAGAAATAACCTCGCCCTCTTCGGTGCCGGGCTTAACCTCGGCATTCTCCATAGCGTTTAGGGCGCTGGGAGCCTTTAGGCTGGTTAAGTTCCCCGTAACAAAGGCCAGATAGGTGCCACCCGTACCCAGCATAGGGGTGTAGGTAATAACCTCAATGGTGCCCACCGTCCAAAAGATGGGGGCAACGCCCAAAAGGCCCTTAAGCACCCCGCTCATAGCAGGCCAGGCGTTATAATATAAGCAAATGACCACCGGCACCATTAAAATCAGCACCGCAGCAGTCCAAATCCAAATTTTACCGTAACGGTCGGTATCCTTCATATATTGGCTCATACTGTCCCCTCCTTTTAACCGATCACCGGTGTAATAACAGCGGCAAAGACCATTGCCACCAGCATACTAATGGACAAGGCGTAGGTTTCTAACCATTTCCATTTGCATTTTTTAATCAGCAAGCCGCAAACGGCCATTGTGACGGCCGAAACCAGCAGCACGAAGATGGGAATCCACCCTGCAAGGCCACTGCGGATATCGGCAAACACCATACCCAAAAAGGCCGAAATCATACCCAAAAACATAGAGGTCATAAAAATGTCGCCCCATTTGCTGTCTTTGTTCTTGATTTTAACCACGCCGCCCTGAATCTTCTTCATTAAAATGGGGGTTAAAATAATACTGGGCATAATACCCAGGGTCATCACCCAGGCAATGGCCGAGTAGATTTTGGGGTCGGTAATCATTTTCGACAGCTCGGTAATGCCAAAAGCGCCTGCGGCAGCGGTGGCTGCGGGCAGCTCGTAGGTAATGGCGCCGATAACGCTCATACGAATCCAGGGTAAGGGGATACCCAAAAATTTGGCAAGGGTAACCACGCCCAGCAAGAACGAAATGGCGGGGGCAATGGTAAACACCGCAGTAGACACCACCGTCTTTTTCAGCTTTTGCGGGTCAATGCCCAGCTGCTTGCCCCGACGGTAGGCCCGAATTAAGAAAAAGGCCGACTGCGCCAGCACAAAAACAATAATGACAGCTGCAACTATGTACAAAAATAGGCTGTTTGTACTAAATTCCATACTGCTTCCTCCTTTAATAACCTTGAGATTATTATATCTTTTTACGCCCTGTTTGTAAAGAAAAATATAAAAGCCCCCACATAGGCCAATTTAAAAGGCAAAGCCCGCCTGCAAACAGGCGGGCTTTTTATTTTTAAGAATACACTCCACGGGTTACGTCACACCCCTTGTAAGAACCGGTCCACCACTAACTGACGGAAGCCGGGACTTAGGGTTGCAAAATAGGCGGTAAAGCCGGTGACCCGCACCACCAAGTCGGGGTACAAGGTGGGGTCTTTATGGGCGGCCATTAGTTTTTCGCCGTCTAACACGTTAATGTTGATTAAGGTGCCCCCTAAATCAAAGTGCGAGCGAATCAGCTGACAAACCACCTCTACCCCACCCTCGGCTATGGTAATTTGAGGGTCAAATTCCAACTGCAAGGGGGCGGTATTGCCGTAGCCGCATTGCACCGCTGCAATGCCGTTGGATTGGGCTGTTACCGCACCATCCTTGCGGAAGCCGGGGTTGGGGTTGGCCCCGTGGGAAAGAGGTTCGCCCTTGCGACGACCGTTGGGGGTGGCGCCTACGGTGGCACCGTATTCTATACTACGTGCCCAGGAGAACCACCCGGGCACCAGTTGCCGGTTGCCCGGCATAGGCTGCGCCCGCAGGGTATGCACCCATACGCGGGTAAGGGTTTTGGCCCAATCGTCGGCCACGGTATTTCCACCGCAGTAGCGCGGGGCGGTTTGCAGCATCAGCCGTACCCGCTCATCGGCAAAATCGTTATCCAACGCGGTGTACATCTGTTCCCAGGTAAGTAGGTTTTGTTCTTCAATACGGGTCTGCATGGCGGCAAAAGAGTCGGCCACCACCGCCAAGCCCGCACCGTCTACGCCTATAGTAAACAGTTGGGCACATTGGGAGATATCCTGCCCGGTTTCTATACAGTTTTCCATCATTAAATTCATTACCAGCTCGGGGGTGACCTCCCAGGCGTGATCTAAATGCAGATTGACCCCCGCCGCGGTGACCTCTACGGCAATTTTAAGATGTTGCTCAAACAATTCCAGCAACCGTTTTGTAGAGGGCGCTTGCTCGGCCCGCATATCCTTAAAGGCTTCTTCCATAACCTTGGCCACGTTAATCTTGACCAGATCGTTCATAGGATACTCTTTACCGGGTACGGCACACCAATTGCAGCCCACGGCTATGCGCTCCCGGGCGGTGGCTTTGTCTACCCCGGCGTTACGCATATATCCCTGGCAAAGGGCTTTATCATTGCAAAAGCGGGGCCAACCGTTTTTGTTTTTAAACAAATAGTATACCGATTTTTTGAGAAATTCAGGGTCGCAATTTTCGTGCACCCGCACGGTGATATTGCAGGAAACGTTGATGGCGTCGGCGGCCTCTAAAATTAAGTAGGACAAATGATTTGTCAGGTCTTTATCCTCGGCATCTACACCCGACACCTGGTAATACTGCGGGTCTACCAGTAACAGGTTAGCAATCAAAAATTTGGCAGTTTCGTCGTCTAAAATACCCTTTTGAATATCCCTCGTATAATAAGGTAATAAGACGGTGTCCATCTGAAAGCCTGCGCCGTCCCGGGTGTAGACCCGACTGCAACAGGTGTAAAAGGCCACCCATTGGCAAACCTCGCGGAAGGTTTGCGGCGCGCCTAATCTCACGTTTTTGCAGGTTTGCAACATCTGCTCTAAATTCTCTTTCAGCTCGGGGCGCGTCTCTAATGGAATCATCTGCTCTATTTTTTGAATGTGCCGGTCTACAAAATCCACCATAGCCAGAACGACCCGCTCCTCGGCATCGTAAAAGGCCGCCTTGTCGGGGTTTATGGCCCGGTATTTTTTAATCTTCTCTAAAAATCCGCCAAAGCCCAGCGCCAGGCCGATGCGATAATCGGTGGAAAAATGGGCGTCACCGTCTATACCGGTGGCAATATTGTATTTTTTTTGCAGGGGTTTTAAGTGGTCGTAGGGGAAGCGTTGCTCGTCCCACCGCTTGCTCCATTGGGCAGTGGCACCCTGTGCTTCTAACTGCTCTAAACTAAATTGTTTTTGCCGCCAAAGGGGCATAAAATGCACGTCACCCCGATAGTTGACCAACATATCCATCCAACGGCCGCACAGCATCTCCATAGGGTCCACGTAGGGCTCGTGGGCGGCCAGAACACGGCAAAAATTCTCACACATACCCTCGTAGCCGTAAAAGCTGCCGTTACTGCTATTGTACCAGGGCTCTACTTTATAGCCCTCGGGTAGAGGCACGGTGCCAAAATCGTCAATATCGGTATGTCCGTTTTGTTCTTTTTTTAAATAGGTATGCTCTATTTTTTTACGTCGCATTTCTGCCAAACGGTCAGCGTAAGAAAGCATATTGCTCTAACTCCTTCATCAAATTTTTGTTGGGCACGGTAAAGCGCGTCGGGGCTAATCCCATAGCGCGGCGCTTTTCTTCCCCCAATGGGTGATAGGGCAGCAACTCGTATTGCACTACGTTCTTTAACCCTTTTGCAAAGGCCGAAATTTGGGGGATACCCTGCCGAATTTCGGGTATCACCGGGGTGCGCAAAATCATCGGCACGCCCAAAGCGTTGGCTTGCTGTAAATTTTCGATAATTTCTTCGTTGCCCACACCGGTGTACTGTTGATGCAATTGCGTATCCCAGACTTTAAGGTCGGCCATAATCAAGTCCATTTGCCCTAAAACATCAGCATCAAAATATACCATAGAGGTCTCAACTGCGGTGTGTATCCCCTTGGCTCGGCAAGCCGCCGCCACCTCTGCCAAAAAGGCTTTTTGGGCCATAGGCTCGCCCCCCGAAAAGGTGACACCGCCCCGAGCACCGTAGTATGCTCGGTCTTGCTCCACCGCCGCCAACACTTCTTGCACCGTCATTTCTTGCCCGCAAAGGACCCGCGCGCCGGCAAAGCAGCCCTCGGCGCAACGATTACAACCGATGCATTTTTCGGGGTAAAGCAATTCTGTGGGGGCAAAATCAATACACTCCGGATTATGGCACCAGGCGCAATGCAGGGGGCAGCCTTTAAAAAATACCGTGGTGCGAATGCCCGGCCCGTCGTGCAGGCTAAAACGTTGAACGTCGGCAATAATAGCCTTCATAGCCCTCTCCCCTTTCGATTTTCATTTTAACATACCCACCGAAGTTATTCAATAGGCACACGCTTACCATCCTCTTTGGCCGACCGGTAGGCCGCCAACATAAATTTGACCATATCCACTGCGGCGTCAATGCCGTAGACCGCATCGGACGCGTTGGCGGTGCAGGCCTTGACCCAGGTGGTTACCGGGGACTCTAACCGCTCGGGAATCTCCTCCAGCGGAATCTGCCGATTGGGTTGACTGGGAATGCGCAGCTCGGCCAATGCATTGCCGCCAAAGCGGGTGTAATAAGCACCTTTGGTGCCGTACAAAGCCAACTCAAACACACTCATTGCCGGGGTGCAGAATGTAGCCTCTATGGTGCCGGTGGCGCCGTTTTTGAATTTTACGGTACAAATAGCCGTATCTTCTACCGCCTTGTGGATACAATTATCGTTTAACACGGTATTTACGCTCTCAAAGCCACCCATAATATAGCGCGCCAGATAGGTAGAATTAAAGCCCATATCAATCAGCGCACCGCCGCCGGTAACGGCAGGGTCGTACCAATAGGCAGGCAGGGTATCTTGATACCCTTGGTCGTGGGCGCAAAGGCAGCGGAAGTGCAAAGGCTCACCCAAGGTACCATTTTCCAATAAATCTTTGGCGTAGACGAGTTGTTTAATGCCCAAACGGTTAAAGGAAATACAGAATTTTACACCGTTACGCACCACCGCTTCGCGGATGGCCAGGGCATCCTCTAAATTTAAAGAAAGTACCTTTTCGGTAAAAATATGTTTCTTAGCGTTGGCCGCCGCAATCAAAATTTCGCGGTGGTCGATAGGGTTAGAGGTGACCAGAACACCGTCCACGTCGTCGCGAGCCAGCAGGGCATACAAATCCGTATAATAGGGTACGCCGTATTCTTCGCCCCACGATTTGGCAACAGCCTCGTCCGGGTCCCACACGCAGGTGATTTGGCAATCGGGTTGGGCCAAAAATTCTTTGGCATAGCGGTTATCTGGACTTTGGGCGTGGGCATGCCAACGGCTTAAAAGTGCTACTCTAAACATAAGTAATTCTCCTTTAATTAAAATCAGTCAAAATATACCGGCTTACCGGTTTCGGCCGAAATATTGATACCCTCTAAAATGCGGGTGACCACGGCGGCGCGTTCGGCGGTATTTACCAGTTCGGCCTTGCCCTCTAAAGCATCAATAAAATTGCGTTGCTCCAAATCCTGCATCGTGGGGGCAGAGTTACCGTCGTAAAAAGCCACGCCGCCCACTTTAAAGTTGGGCTCTTCAATGACCTGACGGTCGTGTTTGACTGTGTTGACCTTGTAGGTCCCGTCTAAATTACCGGCGCCGGCCTTGGTACCCGCCAGCATAAATTTGGGGCCGGTGGGCTCGGTGGTATTCAGCAACCAGCTGCACTCCAAAATAATGGTGGCGCCGTTTTTCATAACCACAAAGCCAAAGGCGCTGTCTTCTACGTCGAATTTTTCCACGTCCCAGGGGCCAAAGGGATTGGCGCAATGGGGGTTGTTTTTCATTTTGTCGTACTTGGTGCCCACCACCATTTTGGGCTCGTAGTTGTCCATTACGTACAGCATTTCGTCAATAGCGTGGGTACCGATATCAAACAAGGGGCCGGCACCCTGCTCGGCCTTTTGGATAAATACACCCCAGGTCGGCGCGCCACGGCGACGAAGGGATCGGCATTTGCCGAAATAAATATCGCCAAAAGTGCCCAACTCGGTTTCGGCGCGGGTGTACATTGCCTCGGGAGAAAATTTAAACTGATACCCTACCGCCAGAATTTTGCCGGTGGCATCTCGGGTGGCCAGCATAGCCTCGGCCTCGGCTGAGGTAATGCACATAGGCTTTTCTACCAGCACGTGTTTACCGGCCTGCATAGCGGCAATGCTCATTTCGGCGTGCCAACGGTTGGGCGTCAACACCCGTACGTTGTGAATCTCGGGGTCTTTTAATAGCTCCTTGTAATCGGTATATACCTTGGCGTCGGGGGTACCGAACTCCTTTGCGGCTTTTTCGGCCCGCTCAGGAATTACGTCGCAAAAGGCCACCATTTCTACCCGATCAGCCAGTTTTTTCAGCGCCGGCATATGCTTGCCGTTGGCGATACCACCGCAGCCAATAATACCTACCTTTAATTTTCCCATACCTAAAGCCTCCAAAAATAAAACTATATTACGATTACATAAACAAACTTGCAATTTACAGCAACTGTTTATATAATGATATATAGATACCGTGTAACGAGGTGATCTTATGTTCCCCCATACCATTACCGCCTTCAGAGAACACAAGGCCTTTGCGCCGGAGCAACCCTGGAGCGTGGTGGAATTGCGCTTTGCCACCGAAAGCTTTTCGCCGCCCCACTATGCCGAAACCATAGAAATTTTAATATGCGACAACGTGGCCGGAGAATTCACCGTAGGCCGACGCAGCTTTAAACTGCATGGCAAGCAGGTGTTTTTTGTGGCGCCTTCGGTGATCCACTCCGCCCATTATCACCCTTATGACGGCTACGTATGGGTTTTAAAATTTCACCCTGATATTTTAAAAAAATACGTGGACTTAGCTCAGATTTTACGCACCCAGGGGTACGACTTTGCCGATATCCCCATTGACCTGCCTTTTTTTGACGAGACCCACGCCCTAGCAGAGCTGCTGCAAGACCAAAACGTGCCTCTTTGTCAACGTTTGGCCGGTATTTTAAACCTGTTTTCCCGGTACGTTTCCTGTGTTGGCGGCCAAAAAACCGCCGCGCCCTTGGAGAACGACCCTTTTTTATACAAGGTCATCACCTGGACCGAGGCCCATTTTTCCGAAAAAATTTCTATTGACGAGATTGCCGAGAAAATGGGCTACAGCAAAAGTTATTTTTGCAATAAATTCAAAAAGAGCGCGGGGGTCCCCTATATGGATTATCTCACCGGCGTGCGCATTGCTTACGCCTGCCGCTTGCTACAGCAGGGGCTTTCGACGGGTGAGGTGTGCGAGCAATGCGGGTTTTTGGGGACTTCGTATTTTATCAAACGCTTTCGGGAAATCACCAAACTGACCCCCAAGCAGTACAGTCAGAAATTTGCCGGAAAATAACACTTTGTTTTTATTATATTTTTGTTTTTACCCAAAAACAAGGCAATATATAATGCAAAAATGCAACAATATTGCGATAACGCAAAAACCGCTTTCTCTGTCTACAGAGAAAGCGGTTTTATTTTGTGCTTGCGGTGGATGTATATCGGCGGGCGACCGACGGTCGCCGGTGCAATGTTTTTTATATCTTTTCGTTGTGGCCGGTTTTGTAATCACCGTAAATGCGGAGCATTTCGGGGGTCAGTTTGCCCTCTTGCTCCACAATCAGTTCGGGCAGCACCCGCAGGCCGGGTTTCGCGCCGGCGCGACCCTCGATAAGCACCAGCCAAGGCTCTTGCCCCGCCTTTTGCGCCACAAAGCGTACTCTTTTGGGCTCCAGCTTGGCCTCGCGCATTTCGCACAGCAGGTCGCACAGCCGCTCAGGGCGCTGACAAATGCAAAACCGCCCCCCAAACCGCAGCAGCCAAGCGGCAGCGGCGGCTACGTCGGCAAAGGTGCAGGCCGTTTCGTGCCGGGCGATTTTATGGGCCTGCGCGGGGTTTTGCAGCCCTGCGCCCTCGGCCTTGTAGGGTGGGTTGCAGGTTACCAAATCAAAGCTACCGGCCGAGAAATGGGTTTTTACCTCTTTTAAATCCCCGTTCCATATTTCAAAACGGTCTTGCAGATTATGGCGGGCTACGGTTTGGCTGCACAATGCAGCCGCCTCGGGCTGCAGCTCTACCCCTGCGGCGCTTTTGATTTTACCCTCTCTAAACCAAAGCATAGGTATAATGCCGCAGCCGGTACCTAAATCGCAGGCAGCGCTACCCGACTTGGGGGCCGAAAAATCGGCCAGCAGCACCGCATCGGTACCGAAGCGATGCTCGGCGGATACGGTAATATCCAACCCGCCGCCCAAGGGCTCTATACGGCTGCTCATTGGCGGGTATATTTTACGCCTTGGGGCGTATCTTCCAAAAGAATGCCTTGCTGCTTCAGCTGATCGCGAATGGCGTCGGCGCGGGCATAGTCCTTGGCCTTGCGGGCGGCCTGACGTTCGGCAATCAAGGCCTCGATCTCGCTGTCTAACACATCCTGCTTTTGGTTATACAAAATACCCAGCACGCCGCACAGCTCGTTAAGCATTGCCATACCTGCCTCTACCGCCACCTTAGTGGGGTTGTTGTTGCACAGGATATTTAAATCCTTCGCCAGCATAAATACGGCGGCCAAGGCGTCGGCGGTATTTAAATCATCCTCCATAGCCTCAATAAAGGCAGCCTTGTGCTGCTCTAAAAAGGCGGGGGCCTCGCCACCCTCGGCAGCGTGGGTCAGGGCAAACTGCAAATTCTCTAAGCAGGTGTAAAGGCGGGTTAAGGCGTTTTGCGATTGCTCTAAAATCTCGGTGCTGTAGTTGATGGGGCTGCGATAGTGGGAGGAAATCATAATATACCGAATGGGCTCGTAGCCGTATTTTTCGGCCACGTCGCGCACGGTAAAGAAGTTGCCCAAGGATTTGGACATTTTGCGATTGTCCACATTAATGTAGCCGTTGTGCATCCAATAGTTGGCAAAGGTGCAGCCGTTGGCGCACTCCGACTGGGCGATTTCGTTCTCGTGGTGGGGGAAGATCAAATCCTGCCCGCCGCAGTGAATGTCAATGGATTTGCCCAAATAGCGCCCTGCCATCGCCGAGCACTCAATATGCCAGCCGGGGCGACCCTTGCCGTAGGGGGACTCCCAATAGGGCTCGCCGGGCTTGGCGCCCTTCCACAGGCAAAAGTCCATAGGGTCCTCTTTAATATCGGCGCCGCCGTCCACACGGTTGCTGGCGCCCTCGGCCAATTCGTCTAAGGGCTGGTGGGACAATTTGCCGTACTCCTGGAACTTTTTGGCTCTAAAATATACGTCGTTCTCGGCCTGATAGGCATAGCCCTTTTCCACCAGGGTGGCAATAATGCCTAAAATGGCGTCGATATTCTCGGTGGCCTTGGGGTGTACGGTGGCCTCGCGCACGTTCAGACCCTTGGCATCGGTCCAAAACTCGGCAATATAACGCTTGGCAACCTCGGGCACGGTAATGCCCTCCTCGTTGGCCTTTTTAATCAGCTTGTCATCAATATCGGTAAAGTTCTGCACAAAATTCACCTTGTTGCCCCGCCACTCTAAGTAACGGCGCAAAACGTCAAACACGCACAAGGGGCGGGCGTTGCCGATATGGATAAAGTTATACACCGTGGGGCCGCAGGCGTAAATGCGGTAGGTGCCTGCCTCTATGGGGGTCAGCTCCTGCTTTTGGCGGGTGAGTGTGTTGAAAATTTTCATTTATTTTTCCTCCGTGCTTTGCTCTAAGTGAGCGGTTTTTTCTTTTAATACCTTTACTTGATGCTCTAAGGCACACAGCTTTTGACTTACCGGGTCGGGGATATGGATTTGGTCTAAGGCGGCTACGCGCTTGCCCTCTACCTTTACCACGCGGGCGGGTATGCCCACCACCGTAGAGTTGGGGGGTACGGCGTCTAACACCACCGCGCCGGCGGCAATGCGGGAATTATCGCCCACGGTAAAGGGGCCCAAAACCTTGGCGCCTGAGCTGATCATAACGTTGTTACCAATGGTGGGGTGGCGCTTGCCGGTGTCTTTACCGGTACCGCCCAAGGTAACCCCTTGATAAATTAAAACGTCGTCGCCGATTTCGGCGGTTTCGCCAATCACCACGCCCATACCGTGGTCAATCACCAAACGGCGGCCAATGGTGGCACCCGGGTGAATTTCGATACCGGTTTTGCGCACCGCCCGTTGCGAGATCCAGCGGGCAATAAAGGTATGCCCCCGCTTATAAAACCAGTGGGCGCGGCGATACATACGCAAAGCCCGCACACCTGGGTATAAAAAGAAGATCTCGGCCCAGCTTTTGGCGGCAGGGTCCCGTTCTTTAACGGCGGCGATATCTTCTTTTATGCGTGCAAACCACATAAAAATACTCCTTTACCAAAAAATAAAGCCCCCGACGCATAATAACGCATCGGAGGCGAAAGCTTCGCGGTTCCACTCCTGTTTGTAACTTGAGGTGGCCTTTAACGGGGCCAAGGCGCAGGGGCATACTTAAAAAACTGTTCCGCCCTTGTGCGGCCGGGTGCATTGGCGGTAGCCCACTCTGCGAGGCACGCTTGCAGCAAATGCGCACCCTCTCTGTCGCGGCGGAAGACCGTTACTTGTCCCATCCATAGCATTTAATATATATTACCATTATATAAAAAATTACCGTTTTGTCAATAAAAACAGATTATTTTTTCGGGTCAATAAATTGAAAATTGTCTTTTACGTAAATGGCGCCCGAAATCACGGTTAACACCGCCGATACCCACAGCACCACCGTAATAGAAATATCTAACCAATAGCAAACATTAGCCGGCACCAGGCCAAAAGACATAATGTGCTTAAAGAACATAGTATAAATAATGGCCGCCATTTGGCTGACGGTTTTGGCCTTGCCCCAGCTGTTGGCGGCAATAACCTTGCCGTGGCCTGAGGAAATCAGGCGCAAAGAGGTTATTAAAAATTCCCGCAGCAGCACGATAAAGGTAATCCAAACCACGCCGCTGCCAATGCCTAAGGCAATAAAGCCCAAAAAGGCGGCGGTGGTAAGCATCTTGTCGGCCAGAGGGTCTAAAAATTTACCAAAGTCGGTAATCATATTGTGCTTGCGGGCGTATTTACCGTCAAACATATCGGTCAGTGAGGCCACAATAAACAGCAGCATTGCCACCAAATAGTGATGCGGGAAGTTGCACACCAGCGCAAACAAAAAGAAGGGGGTCATAATCATACGCATTACGGTTAATTTGTTGGGTAAATTCATTCTTGCACCTCTCCTAACAAGTCGTATTCTAAGGTATCGTTAATTTGTACTTGTACAAAGTCGCCCATTTTTAAAGGCCGCCCCGACATAAAGAACACCTTGCCGTCTACCTCGGGGGCGTCGGCCGCGCTGCGGCCAAAGTAGCATTTTATGTAATTGTCGTACCCTTCTACCAACACCTCGGCCACGGTGCCGATTTTGCTTTGGTTTTTTGCCTCGGCAATGCGGGACTGTTGGTTCATAACGCACTCGGCGCGGTCTACGCGGGTCTGCTGGGGTACCTGCTGCGGAAATTCGGCGGCGGGAGTGTCCTCCTCGGCCGAGTAGGCAAAGCAACCCAAACGGTCAAACTGTACCTGCTTTACAAACTCGCACAGCTCCTCAAACTGGGCTTCACTCTCACCGGGGAAGCCGGTAATTAAGGTGGTGCGCAGGGTAGCATCGGGCATTTTGGCGCGAATCTCCTCTATTAAAGCCAACAGGTCGGCCTTGGTGGAGCGGCGGTTCATCTTCTTTAAAATTTCGTCGTTACAGTGCTGAATGGGGATATCAAAATACCGTACCACCTTGGGCTCGTCCACCATTACCTGCAACAGGTCGGCGGTGATGCGCTCGGGATAGGTGTACAGCACCCGCACCCAATGCAGCCCCTGCAATTTGCAAAGCTCCCGCAGCAGCTGCGGCAATTTGCCGGCGCCGTAAAGGTCTTCACCGTAGCGGGTAGTGTCTTGCGCCACCAGCACCAGCTCTTTTACACCACCCTCCGCTAAGGCTTTGGCCTCGGCCAGAATATCCTCCATTTTACGGCTGTGAAAACGGCCCCGAATTTTGGGGATAGCGCAGTAGGTGCAGCAGTTGTCGCACCCTTCGGCAATTTTTAAATAGGCGGTATAAAAGGGGGTGGAAAGCACCCGCTCGCCCTCTAAAGAAAAACTCTCTTTTTCGCCGTAGTGGCCGCCCTTGCCGCCGTCGATGGCCGATTGCACAATTTTGGCAATATCTTGGTTGCTGCCCAAGCCCACCACCGCGTCTACCTCGGGCAATTCCTCTAAAATTTCGTCGCGGTAGCGCTCAGCCAAGCAGCCGGTAACGATTAAAGCCTTCATTCCGTCTTGCTTAAAGCGGGCGGCTTCTAAAATATTCTCCACCGCTTCGGCCTTGGCGTCTTCAATAAAGCCGCAGGTGTTTACAATAGCGGCGTCGGCCTCAGCCATATCGGGGGTAATCACAAACCCCGCCTTTTGCAGGCGGTAGAGCATTTTTTCGGCGTCGATTTGGTTTTTAGAGCAACCCAGCGACACCATAGATATTTTATAGGGCATAATCTTATTCCTCAAACTCTTGTATATTTGCGTTGTACTGTGCCAGGGCGGCCCGCACCTCGCTATAGGTAAACCCACGCCGTTGCAGAGCGGCGTAGGTGCGACGCAAGTCGTCGGGGGTGGACAGTTTATTTTTATATTTCTTTTCAATCAGCGCCACAGCGGCGGCGGTATTGTCGGGCTCTAATTCGGCCAATGCCTCCTCGGCCAGTTGGCGCGAAATGCCCTTTTGCAGCATTTGCACCCCTGCCATACGGGCCGAAAGATGCTTTTCCTCCACCAGGGCCTTGGCTAGGCGACGGGCATAGGCTTGGTCGTTTACCAGGCCTAACTCTTTTATGCGGGCCACGGCGGCAGCGGCAGCCGATTTATGAAAGGCGCGGGCCAGCTTATCGTACAAGCCCTTTTCCGACAAATCCCCGCGGGAGAGATACCACAGCGCCCGCTCTTTGGCGCGCTTAAAGTCCGAATCGGCCTGCAGCTGTTGTAAATCCTCGGCCGAGATACTCTCCCCCGCCTTGTAGGGAGAAAGCAGCAACACCTCGGTATCTACCAGCACCTCTTGCCCCTCTACCACAAGGCAGGTTAAGCCCTTGCGGCGTTTAGAAATACCTTCGATTTGCATTAGTCGTCAAAGGCTACGTCGATGTTGATTTTGGCCTTGGACTCGGCCGGTGCCTCTGCAGGGGCAGGTGCGGCGGCGGGAGCGGCAGCCTTTTTCTCGGTTTTTACGGCGCGGCTGCTTTGAATAGCTTCGGCGATTTTGGCCTCAATTTCTTTGGTAATCTCGGGGTTGTCGGCAATAAACTGCTTGGCGTTCTCGCGGCCTTGGCCAATGCGCATCTCACCGTAATAGAAGTAGGCGCCCGAGCGCTTTAACACCTCGGTTTTTACGCCCAGGTCAACCACCTCGCCCTCGCGAGAGATGCCCTTGCCGTACATAATGTCAAACTCGGCCTCACGGAAGGGGGGCGCAACCTTATTTTTAACCACCTTGGCGCGGGTGCGGGAGCCGATCATCTCCGACCCGTTCTTTAAGGTTTCAATACGGCGAATGTCCAACCGCACCGAGGCGTAGAATTTTAAGGCGCGGCCGCCAGTGGTGGTTTCACTGCTGCCGTAGATAACGCCAACCTTGTCGCGCAGCTGGTTGATAAAAATGGCCACGCAGTTGGATTTTGCAATGGCGCCCGCCAGCTTGCGCAGCGCCTGCGACATTAAGCGAGCGTGCAGGCCCACGTGAGAGTCGCCCATTTCGCCCTCAATTTCGGCCTTGGGTACCAGGGCGGCAACCGAGTCGATTACCACAACGTCAATGGCGCCCGAGCGCACCAATGCCTCGGTAATTTCCAACGCCTGCTCACCGGTATCGGGCTGCGACACCAGCAAAGAGTCGATATCTACGCCCAAATTGCCGGCATACTCCGGGTCTAAGGCGTGCTCAACGTCAATAAAGGCAACCTCGCCGCCTGCCTTTTGCGCCTCGGCGGCAATGTGCAGGGCAATGG
>CAZUJI010000010.1:0-14227 GCA_964620235.1 uncultured Eubacteriales bacterium | reverse complement strand
AATATAGTGATGACTTTTATTTAGATTATTTTTGCTTTTTTGTTATTGTTTATTATATAAAAGGAATAATAACAGATGGTAAAGACTATGTAACTAGTCAAAGTTTTGTTCATGCTAGTAGAGAACTTACTAAGTTTATAAATGATTTTAACTTAAAAACAAAAATTAATTAAAATAATACTTGTAATTTTTTATAAAAATGATATAATATATATAATATTGTTTAAGAAGGTGAGACAGTTGTATTCAGAAGAGAAACAAATCAAATCAAAAGTAGTATATAAAGGACATATAATTAATGTCACCTTAGATGATATTTATATCGTAAATGGTGATAATATAATCTATTCTAAGAGAGAAATCGTTCATCATAATGGTGGAGTATGTGCATTAGTGAAACTTGATAATGGAAAGATTCCATTTGTTAAGCAATATCGCTATGCATTTAAAGATGCTTTACTTGAGCTTCCTGCAGGGAAAATTGAAAAAGGTGAAGAACATCTTAAGACTATTATTAGAGAAGTTGAAGAAGAAATTGGAATTATTCCTAATGAAGTTGTTTATATGGGTAAGATTTATGTGAGCCCTGGTATATCAGATGAAGTATTGTATTTATATTACATCGAAGACTATGAACTAAGTAAACAATGTTTCGATGAAGATGAATTCTTAGATGTTATTGAGTATACATATGATGAAGCAATTGAATTAATAAATAATGAAACAATATGTGATGCTAAGACAGTTAGCTTACTATTAAAATGTCAAAAATATTTTAAATAAATTATATATAGAGGTGGAAGTTATGGACTACAAGACAATATCAAGACATGCGGCAGGGAAAGTACTAAAAAGTGATGGTTTCCAAATATCATCAGAAGCAAAAGCTGCAAAAAAATTAGACCCATCTATTATTGATGGAACATTAGGAACATTCTATTATGAAGATGGTTCTTTCAATACTCATGATACAGTTAAAGAAGTGTTTGACACATTAAAAGATGAAGAAGTATATTTATATTCAACAAGTGATGGTGGAAAAGATTTCCATGAAGCTGCTTGCAATCATATGTTCAAACATGTTAGAGAATATATTGAGAAAGAAATGTTTATTAAATCTATACCTACTCCAGGTGGTACTGGTGCACTAGTAAGTGGATCATATAACTGCTTAGATCCAGATGAAACTTTATTAATCCCTACACCATGTTGGGGGCCATACATTGGTATCGCGACACACAGAGGAATTAATGTTGAAAAGTATTTCTTATTTGATGGTGATGGATTTAACTTAAAAGGATTCAAAGAAAAAGCAGAAGCTATTATTGCTAAACAAGGTAAATTAGTATTCTTTTTAAATGATCCATGTAATAACCCTACTGGTTATTCAATGACTGAACAAGAATTAGTTGAATTAATTGAATATTTAAACTCAACAAAGGTTCCTTGTGTTATGATCTATGACTGTGCATATATGGATATGGCTGTTGAAGGAATGTTTGCCACAAGAGAAAAACTAAAAGCTTTCACTAAAGCTGATATGAATGTATTAATATCTATCTGCTTAAGTTTCTCTAAAACATACTTTATCTATGGACAAAGATTAGGTGCTCAAATTATCTTAAGTAAGAACGAACAAAATGTAATAGATTTATTCAATGCAGCAAACTTTACTGCTCGTAACACATGGAGTAACTGCAATAAAGGTATGGTAAGCTTAGTTACTAAGATCGATAAAGAACCAAAATACATTGAAAAGTTAAACGTTGAAATTCAAAAAGTAGTTGACTTATTAAACGAAAGAAGTTCAATCTTCTTAAAAGAAGCAAAAGAAATTGGATTAAAAACTTATCCATATCAAAGTGGTTTCTTTATTACAATCCCTTGTGCAAATGAAGATAAAGTAATTGAAGAATTAAAAAATAGAAAAATCTACTTATTACCAACGGCAGGTTCTGTACGTGTTGCTATTTGCTCACTTCCAGTTAAAGATTGTTATGGTTTAGCTAAGAAGATTAAAGATGTAATGGAATTATATAAATAGTTTTTATATAATCGCATAATCTGTATATAAGGCTTGAATTAAATTTCGAGCCTTTATTTTATGTGTTGTTTTTAAAATGTCAATTAATTAATTTATATATGTTTTATGAATAACATATAAAACACATAATTTATAATGAATAATTTTTATCAAAAATAAAAATAATTCAAAAAATATTTCTTTACTTTTAGCATAATTTATGATATAATATATATGTTATGGTGATTCCCTATGAAATGGTCAATGCAACAATTATATCGATATATTAATGAACCATTAGAGTTTGAAGGAAAAGTAGATTATACTGAGTATGTTAAAAACTGTGGTGATATTATTCGTATGGATGAAGTTGAATATTCTGGAAGATGTTCTGTTATTGGAACTGATCGATTCTTATTTGAATTATCTATTAAAACTACAATGTACTTAGAAGATGCTTGGACATTAGAAGAAGTGCCATTTGTAATTGATCTAGAAGTAGATGAGATATTCTGTAAAGATATTGATGATGAAGATGCTAGATACATTGAAAAGAATACAGTTGACCTATATGATATCATTTGGGAAAATGTTTTATTAGAAAAACCAATACGTATTACAAAAGAGTAAAGAGGTGAAAAAGTAATGGGTGCAATTGCTCCACAAAGACGTATTTCAAAAACTAGAAAACGTCAACGTCGTAGTCACTTCAAATTAGAACTTCCTGGTATGATGGTTTGCCCTAACTGTGGTGAAATGAAATTAGCTCATATCGTTTGTGAAGAATGTGGTTATTACGATGGCAAACAAGTTAAAACTGTTAAAGTAGCAGAAGAAGAACAACCAGTTGTTGAAGAAAAAGCAGCTAAGAAAGAAAGTAAAGTTAAAAAGACTAAAAAAGTTGCTGAAGAAAAGTAATTAATTTTAAATATTATAAGCATTTAAATAATTAATACTTAGAAACAAAACTAAGGTTATACTATTTGTATACCAATTGAATTATTCTAATAAAAAAGTACTCGTGAATGAGTGCTTTTTTTATTTTTTAAATTTATTACTTATATATACTACATATATGAGAATAGACGGGTACATTGACAAATTAAAATTTTTATGAAAAATATAGACGTTTTTGACACAAGTTCTACATAAGTTTTAAAAATAGTCTCCGTAATAACATTTATTAATAATAATTCCTACTTATATTAATTCATATTTATAAGAGCTTTTTAATTTTTTAAAATTTTTATCAAAAAAGTATTGCATTTTTAGTGGAAATGGTATAGAATAGTGGTAACAAATGTATTTTTATGTGAATTTGTGGAGGAAAGTGGGGAATTGCCATGTTTATAGGACAATATCGCTATAATATTGATGACAAAGGTAGACTTGTAATTCCTCAAGAATATCGAAAGGAATTAGGTGAACGTATAGTCATAAACAAGGGATTTGAAAAGTGTATCACTATCTATCCACTTGATGTATGGAACGATGTAGTAGAAAAAATGTCTACTCTATCTATGAACCAAAAAGATAATCGTACTTATTCTCGTTTATATATGGCATCAGCTTTCTATAGAGAATTTGATTCTCAGGGCAGAATAAATATAGATGATGTATTAAAAAAATATGCAGGCATAAAAAAACAATGTGTTGTATGTGGCGCAAATAAAATTATTGAAATTTGGTCTCAAGAAGCTTGGGATGAAATTGAAATTCAAAGAGATGAAAACTTTGAAGAAATCAGTGAAAAGATTGTATTTTAAATATTAGGTATTATAAATATGAGTAAATTAAACAATCCAGCTGTAAATGCAGACAATGGCCACATACCAGTATTACTAAATGAAGTTATCGAAGGATTAAATATAAAAGAAAATGGATTATATATAGATTGCACATTAGGTGGTGGAGGACATGCAAGTAGAGTCTTAGCAAGACTAACTACAGGTCATCTATATTGCTTTGATCAAGATGAGGAGATTAGAAACAAAGCTACTAACAGACTATCACAAATATCCGATTCTTTTACAGTCTTTCCAACAAACTTTGTTAATATTAAAGAATCTTTAACAAGTGTAGGAATTGAAAAAGTTGATGGAATCTACTATGATTTAGGAGTATCATCATTTCAATTTGATACACCTGAAAGAGGATTTAGTTATAATTATGATTCAAAATTAGATATGAGAATGAATACTTCTCAGAAATTATCTGCTTATACAATAGTAAATGAATATCCTTTTGAAGAATTAAGAAGAATATTCTATTTATATGGAGAAGAAAAATTCAGTAATCAAATAGCTAGAAACATCGAAAAAGAAAGAAAAGTGAAACCAATTGAAACTACATTTGAACTTGTAGAAATAATAAAAAAATCTCTTCCAGCAAAAGAACTTAGAAAAAAGGGTCACCCTGCAAAACAAGTTTTTCAAGCGTTGAGAATTGCTGTAAATAATGAATTAGATGTATTCACTAATTCACTTACAGACGCATTAGAAATGCTTAAACCTGGAGGAAGGATTTGTGTTATTACTTTCCATTCTTTAGAAGATAGAATATGTAAACAAATGTTCAAAGAAAAAACAGAAGTGGATATTCCAAGGGGATTGCCAATTAAAGCAAGTGAAATTAAACTTGACTATAAATTAATAACTAAAAAGCCTATAATAGCAACTGATGAAGAACTAGAATACAATAGACGATCACATAGTGCAAAACTAAGAATTATAGAAAATTTTTAGCCAAAAATTATAATATAGATAAATTATAGACATATTTAGTAATTAATAAGAATATAATTAAATAAGGAATTAAATAATTAATAAATCGGAGGAAAGAAATATGTTTAGACCTTTACCAAAACCATCAACAAGTAAACCATTAAAGAAATAGTATTATATATAATTATGATAAGCACGTTAATAATAGAAAAGTAAATTATTAACAGTCTCGTTTTTGATTCACGATAAGAGCCTAGATGGCTCTTTTTTATATAATAATTTTATTTTAAAAGTTAATCGTTTTTCTTCTGTATATCAAAAGTTAATCGTTTTTCTTCTGTATTGACTTTTTAGACAATTTTTTATATAATATATAAGATAAATATTAAGTATTGGAGAATTATTATGAAAAAATATTTGTTTTTACTAATGTTAGTTTTATGTTTAGTTTTAGTTGGTTGTGGGGAAGTGACTCCTAAGAAGTCAACACCTAGCGATGGACTTTTAACTAATGAATTAACAACTAAGGAAATGAAACAAGATTTAAACTTTTATGTGGAATTTATTAAGAAAAACCATGTTGACTTTGATCATACAATTACTGAAGAAGAATTTGATTCTGAAATAGATAAAATAAAGAATAACTTAGAAAACATGACTTCAGATGAATTTGTATTTGAATTAATGAAATTATCATCTAAAATTGGTGATGCAAACACTTATACTCTTTTAGATAATGAACGTTTAATTAATAGACAATATTTACCTTTTGAAGCTAAATTGTTTGTTGAAGGATATATTATTACTAGTATTGAAGAAACTAATAAAGATTATTTAGGATATGAACTTATTGCTTTGGAAGGCGTTTCTATTGAAGAAGTAATTACTAAGTTAAGTGCATATTCATCTGGTGATACTTTAGAAGCTAAGAAGTATTATGCATTAGAAAATTTGAATTTCTATGATATGCTTTATAATGCTGGATTAGTTTCTTCTAAATATGTTCAATTAACTCTAACAAATGGTGAAGAAGAAGTTAAAGTATCTGTTGAAGCATATAAAAACTCTGATTACTCAAAAGTTAAATTTGCAACTGATGAAATATCTTTATATACAACTGAAAAAGAAGATAATTATAGTTATTCATTAGAAGATAGATTAGTTTATATCCAATATAACTATTGTTACAACTCAAGTAAACAATCAATGACAGAGTTTGTTGAAAAGGTTAAACCAAATCTATCTATTAATATTCACAAAAATGTTGTATTAGATTTAAGATATAATATTGGTGGAAATCAAGATACAATTTTCCCATTGATTTCAGCATTAAATGATTTCAAAAAAGCAGGCGGAAATGTATATGTATTAATTGGCAAAGGTACAAGAGGTGTTGCATTAATAAACGCTATGTACTTATACAATAATGATATCGCCACAATCATTGGAGAGGAAACTGGTGGATTAACTAACTTCTATGGCGTAAGAGATGTATTTAAACTTCCTAATTCTTTATTAACATTGACTTGCGCAACAAAATATCAAGAATTCTATAAAAATCAAAATGGCATTACTTTAAAACCAACTCATGTTGTTAGCCAATCATATGCTGACTACATTGAAGGTAATGATTCATTAATTAAATACATTCTTAAATAATTTGGTGTCATATAATATAGAACTTAGATTTTAAAATCTAGGTTCTTTTTATTAGAAATAGTGTTAACAATAGAGATTAAACGATTATAAAGACATCTAATAAATGAAAAGTGTTAAAAGGTGCAAAAATCATTTTTATGTATTTGACTTTTTGATAACTAAATGATATAATATAAATGAAAAGTGTTAAAAGGTGCAATAATCATTTCTAAAGTTTGATTTATATAATATGAATTGAAAAGTTTAAATAACAAAAAATAATTAATAAGAGGTTTTAATATGGAGATTAAAAGAGATTATTATTTAAATAAATTGATACTAAGAAAACAAAATGGTTTGATAAAAGTTATTACAGGTGTAAGAAGATGTGGTAAATCATACTTACTTAATAATATTTTTTATAAAAACCTTTTAAGTTCAGGAGTGAATGAAGACCATATTATACGCTTTGCTTTTGATTCTGCAGATGACTTACAACTAATAGGTGAAAGTTTGATAGACCTTGAAAATGAAAATAGAAAGGTTGCCCCTAATAAATTTATGTCATACATAAAAAGCAAAACTTCTAATAGCGGTCTATATTATTTGCTTCTAGATGAAGTTCAAATGTTAGGATGCTTCGAGTCTGTTTTAAATGGATATCTACGAAAAGATAATTTGGATATATATGTTACTGGAAGTAATGCAAAATTTCTTTCTTCGGACATTATTACTGAATTTTCTGGACGTGGCGATGAAGTTCATATGTTTCCATTGTGTTTTTCTGAATTTATGTCTGTTTATAATGGCGATAAATATGAGGGCTTAGTTGAATATATGACTTATGGTGGAATTCCAATTGTTGTTCTTCGCAATGAAATTTCAGATAAATCAGCAATATTACAACGTCTTTTTAAAGAAATATATTTGAGTGATATTTATAAGAGACATAAAATAAATAACAAGGGTGAATTTGAAGATATTCTTAATGTTTTATCAAGTGGAGTCGGTTCATTAACAAATCCAGAAAAATTAAAAAATACTTTCAAAAGTACAAAAAAATCAAATATCACATCCAATACTATAAGAAAGTATATTGACTATCTTGAAGATTCATTTTTGATTAATTCTGTACAAAGATTTGATATAAAAGGTAAATCGTATATAAATACGCCTAGTAAATATTATTTTTCGGATCTTGGACTTCGTAATTCAAGAATAAATTTTCGTCAGTTTGAAAAAACTCATATGATGGAAAATATAATATATAATGAACTTGTTATGCGTGGTTATAATGTAGATGTAGGTGTTGTTCCGATTGTTGAGAAAAATGAAAATCATCAATCGATTAGAAAACAACTTGAGGTTGATTTTATTTGTAATATGGGTTCAAAAAGATATTATATTCAATCTGCATTTTCTCTTCCAACATTAGAAAAGATAGATCAAGAGACAAGGCCTCTTAAAAAAATAGAAGATTCATTCAAAAAAATAATAATAACAGGTGATATTATTACTCCTCATTATGATGAATATGGAATCTTTTATATAAGTATTTATGATTTTCTTTTGAGTTCAGATAGTGTTGAAAAATATTGATAAAGAATTGTAATTCTCCTAGATTTATATCTTAGGAGTTTTTTATATATTATATAATTTAAGATAAATGAAAAGTGTTAAAAGGTGCAAAAATCATTTGTAGAAATATATCGATACAATGTCACAATAATTTTGTGTTAGAATATAATAATCACTTTAGTTATTATTTTAGTATCAATGATTGACATATTTCATTAAAAATTATATAATAATAAATAGTTGCGTACGCAACTATTAAGGAGGCTTTTATGCTAAATATTAGTAAGCATTGCGCTATTATTGATAGATGTAGTTCTACATATAAAAATATAGTTTTTAAAGAACTTGGTATATGTTCTTCACATTCTGTATACTTTTTCTTTTTGATTAAGAATCCTGGAGTAACACAAGAAGAACTCAGTAAAAGATTAGTTATGAATAAAAGTAATGTAACTAGAAGTTTACAGTACCTAGAAGAAAATAGTTTCATTTATAGAACTTGTGATGACAATGATAAAAGAATTAATCATATCTATTTAACACAAAAAGGAATTGATTTAGTTCCCATTATTAGAAGTAAAATTAAAGTGTTTAATGATAATGTAAGTAAGAATTTAAGTAACGAAGAAATTGATTTGTTAAATTCACTTTTAGAAAAGATTACTAAAAGTGCAGTTAATTTTGTTAGAAATGAGGAGTATTTATCATGAAAATGGTTTTTAAATACCTAAAGCCATATTTAGGAAGAATGAGTATAGGGCTTTTAATTAAAATTGTGGGGACGGTAATGGATTTAGCTATTCCATTTTTGCTAACACATATTGTTGATAATGTTATTAAAAATAAAGACATTAATGAAGTGTTATTATATGGCCTTTTGATGATTGTTTGTGCCTTTATAGGTTTTATTGGCAATGTTACAGCAAATCGTATGGCTTCAAAAGTTTCAATGTCAGTAACTCGTGACTTAAGACATGATTTGTTTGCAAAGATTGAGTCATTATCATTTAAACAAATGGATGAAGTGACTATCCCATCTTTAATCTCAAGATTATCATCAGACACATACAACGTCCATCAAATGATTGGAATGATCCAAAGAATGGGTGTTAGAGCTCCGATTTTATTAATTGGGGGAATTGTAATTACTTTTACATTAAATACTACTTTAGCATTAATTCTTTTAGCAACTTTACCACTAATTGCTCTTGTTACTTTTACAATTACTAAAAAAGGTGTTCCTTTATATACAAGTGTTCAAAAATCAGTTGATAACCTAATTAGAAGTGTTAGAGAAAATGCAAGTGGTGCAAGAGTTATTAAAGCATTATCTAAAGGTGAATACGAAAAGGAAAAATTTGCTAAAGTTAATAAGGAAGTATTTGATGTTGAGATGAAGTCTGGTATGACAATGGCTAGACTTAATCCAACAATAAACTTAATATTAAACTTTGGTTTAGTTTCTGTTATTGTGTTAGGCGCTAACATTGTAAATAGTGGGATGACAAAAACAGGAGTAATTATATCTTTTACTAGTTACTTTACAATTATTCTTAATGCAATGATCTCAATCACAAGAATATTTATGATTGTATCACGTTCAGCCGCATCTGCAGCACGTATTAATTATGTTATGGAACTTGATCCTGATTTAGATGTTTTAGATATAGAGGCTTGTGAAAGTGATTATCATATTGAATTTAATGATGTTTCTTTTTCTTATAATAAGAATCTAAAGAATATTGATAATCTTAATTTTAAACTTAAACGTGGTGAGAAATTAGGCATTATTGGTTCTACTGGTTCTGGGAAGACGACAATTATTAATCTATTAATGAGGTTTTATGATGTTGATGAAGGTGAAATCCTAATTGATGGTAGAAATATAAAATCTATCGAAAATATCGAACTTAAACATATGTTTGGAGTAGTATTCCAAAACGATACAATTTTCAATGATTCAGTCTATGAAAATATTAGTTTTGGTAGAGATATTCCTTTTGATGAAGTCGTAAGAGTAAGCGAATATGCATGCGCAAAAGAATTTATTGATAAGTTAGAGTTTAAGTATGATACAATACTTACACCAAAAGGGACTAATATATCAGGAGGACAAAAACAAAGATTGCTAATTGCAAGAAGTTTGGCAGCTAGTCCTGATATACTTATACTAGATGATGCCACAAGTGCATTAGATTACAAAACTGATGCTTTTGTAAGAAAATCAATTAATGAAAATTATCAAACAACAACAACTATAATTGTAACTCAAAGAATATCTTCAATCAAACACTGTGACCACATCTTAGTGTTAGAAGAAGGAGATACAATTGGATATGGAACTCATGAAGAGTTAATGAAAAACTGTGATGTTTACAAAGAAATATACATTTCTCAAATGGGAGGTGATATAGATGAATAAAGGTGCAAGTGGAGTTATAAAAAGAGGTAATCGAGAGAAAGCGAAAGATGTTAAATTAACACTGAAAAGGCTTTTACACTATGTATCATTGTACAAAGGTAAAATGATCATAGCATTAATTTTAACAGTTGGTACAAATCTATTTGCTTTAATTGGTCCCCTTTTATCAGGTTATGCGATTGATGCAATTGACTTTGGTGGCGAAATAAACATAAATATTTTAAATGGTATGGTTTTAGGATCAACTGGTTATAATAGTGATATCGTTATAAATGATGTAATTAGAGGTACAGTAGTTTTCTCAATAGTTTACAAAAGTGCGATTCTAATGGCAATATCCTATCTATTATCAAGTATATTCTCGTATTTGTTATCAATTATAATGATGAGAATAGGTAAATCGATTGTTGTAAGAATGAGAAAAGATGCATTTGAAAAAATGATAAAATTACCTGTATCATACTTTGATACAAACTTAATAGGTGATATATTAAGTAAATTCTCATATGATATTGATACAGTAAATACATCACTATCTAGTGATATAATCCACATATGCACTAGTATCATTACAATAATAGGGGCTTTATCAATGATGATAGTGATATCACCACTAATGGTTTTAGTGTTTGTAATTACTATTCCTATATCAATACTATTTACTAGATTTATGCTAAGGAAAACAACTCCATTATTTAGAAAAAGATCTCGTACTCTTGGGGTCTTAGGCGGATTCAATGAAGAAATGATTACGGGAACTAAAACAATTAAAGCCTATGGAAAAGAACAAAATATAATTGATGACTTTGATAAAGTAAATATTGAAGCGGTAGAAGCTGCATATAATGCTGAGTATTATGGAGCTATGACTGGTCCTGGTGTTAACTTTGTTAACAATTTGTCATTCTCATTAATTTGTATAATGGGAGCAATTCTTAATATCTATAATATGATATCAATAGGTGATATCTCATCGTTTGTATTATATTCAAGAAAGTTCTCAGGTCCTATTAATGAAATAGCTAATATCTTTGTTGATATTCAAAGTGCACTTGCGGCAAGTGAACGTGTCTTTGCATTAATCTATGCTGACGAAGAAGTATGTGACAATGATGATGCTATTGAACTTGAAAACACATTAGGAAATGTCATCTTAGATAATGTTGACTTCAGTTATACAGAAGAAAAGAAAATTCTTAAAGGAATATCTTTTGATGCTCCTCAAGGAGAAATGATAGCAATAGTTGGTCCTACAGGATCTGGAAAAACAACAATTGTAAATTTATTAATGAGATTTTATGATATTGATTCAGGTTTAATTACACTTGATAATGAAAATATTTATAACATAAAAAGAGATGAACTTAGAAAGTCTTTCTCAATGGTGCTACAAGATACATGGCTATTCCAAGGAACAATCTATGAAAACTTAGCATATGGTAAAGAAAACGCCACAAAAGAAGATGTAATTAATGCAGCTAAAGCCGCAAGAATCCATAACTTTATTGAACGTTTACCTAACGGATATGATACAGTTTTAATAGATGGAGGAGTAAATATCTCTAAGGGTCAAAAACAATTATTGACCATCGCAAGAGCAATGCTATTAGATGCTAAAATGCTAATTTTAGACGAAGCAACATCAAATGTTGATACAAGAACTGAGATAAAAATCCAAGAAGCAATGAAAACACTAATGAAAAACAAAACATGTTTTATTATTGCTCATAGATTATCAACAGTCCAAAACGCTGATAAAATATTAGTTATAAAAGATGGTGTATTAGTAGAACAAGGAAAACACAATGAGTTAATGAATAGTAAAGGAGTTTACTATTCACTTTATAGCTCTCAATTTGAATAAACAGGAGATAAAATTATATGGATAATAACATACTTTTAGAAAGCATGAATAAGTTTTTAGATGACTTATCATCTAATAAACCAACTCCAGGAGGAGGAAGTGTTGCGGCGGTTGTGGGAGCGCTAGGTGAAGGCTTAGTTTTAATGGTTTCGAACTTTACAACAGGAAAAGAAAAATATAAAGATGTACAAAACCTTGTAAATGAAGCGATTGAACTAGGAAATAATTACTTAGATAAATTCAAGAAATTAACGCTAGAAGATATAGAAGTATACCAAAAAGTACGCTCTGCATATAAACTTCCAAATGAAACAGACGAAGAAAAAACTATAAGAAAACATGAAATAAACAAAAAAGTTCATGAAGCGTTACTAACACCACTTTCAGTGTTAGACTACTGTGAGAAAGCAATGGACCTACTAGAAAAGATTTATGAAAAGTTTAATATGAATCTTATCTCAGACTTTGGAGTAGCTTGTAAACTATTCGAAGCTTCAGCATATAGTGCATATTTAAATATAATAATTAATGAAAATTCATTAACTAAAGATTATAAAGAACAAAATAACATAAACTATGGAGCTAATGCATATGATTTATGTGAAAACAAAATCAAAAAAATATCAGATAAAATTTATAAAGATATAGTAGAGATGTTAAACAAATGAATTAATTAAGAAAATATTTAATAAATCTTTAGGTAATAGTGTCAAGTAGTAAAATAAAAAAATCATCTTTTAATGGAAAAAAGATGAGAACAAGGCGCAAAAAGACTAGGCATGCAAAATTGCTACCTTTAGATTTACAGATATTTAATTAGTTTATGTTATTTGTTATTGAGATTATATAATTGATTTTTACGGAACAATCCATAAATCAATCGTATAAGTTTTCTATATGTTAATGCAAGTGCACGTTTGTATTGGTGTGTTTTTGCTTCTTTAAATTTTTTATTAAAGAAGTCACTATATTCTGGTATGTATCTTACAACTGAAGCAGTAGCTTCCATAATGTAATATCTAAGATAGGCATTACCAGTTTTAATCATATAAGTATCCTCAGAATCAAATTTACCTGATTGGTTTTTACGCCATGTTATACCAGCGTATTTAGCAAGGCCTTCATCATTGTCAAATTGTTCTATTGAACCAATTTCTGATAATATACCGCTAGCAAAAATAGGGCCAATTCCAGGAATAGATTTCAAGATTTCATATCCTTGAGGATTTATACCTTTCATATTAAGTTCTATTGCCTTGGAAATGCCTTTTATTTCATTTTCGAAAGTCTTAATGCAATTTAAGCTTGACGCAATAGCAACATTAACAGGTTCATAAGCTACTTTATCAAGGCGATATGAGTCTCTGGCTGTTTTTTGTAGTAATTCTGCAGTTTTACTAGGGTCAGAAAATCTGCCTTTTCCTTTAGAAATTATAAAGCTAGTTAAATCTTCTAAAGATGAATCAATAATTTCTTCAGTAGACATAAAATCAGTTAAAACAGCTCGTGATGTAGCACCCACTTCATTATTCAAAGTCTTAAAATTAAGAAATTGATTTTGATCAAAATCTAAACCTCTTATGTAGTTTGATTGTTTAGAAACATCAATACCAACAAAAAGAGTAGTTAGAACGGACATAAAAGCACCTTCTTTCAAGTGTTAATATAAATAGGTTCCTAACCTTGACAGATGACTGCACCCTTGCATTATAAGAATTTTATGTGTTAGTTTGGATTTGAATTGCGACTAATACGCTTAAGCACCTTTAGGTAAGAAGAATATGTCTATCAAGTAGGTTTGCACGCTTTTGAAGAAGTCTAGAGCCTCAAGGAGAAAAAGCACTTTGCCTAGTTATATCAAGTATATTATAACATTAGGAACCTATAAAATAAAGATAATCAACTGATAAAAATATCAGAGATTATAAAAAATATGTAATATAATTATTTTTTATAAATAATTAAATTACATACATATT
>CAZUJI010000009.1:1736-14528 GCA_964620235.1 uncultured Eubacteriales bacterium | reverse complement strand
TTGGTTCTGTTTATACAGAGCTTAAGGGTATTACGGTTGAAGATGGCAAATGGAATAATTTGCGCTTGACCTTGGATAACGGCTTCCTGTGCGGCTACGTTGACGACGTGTTAGTGCTACAACACGACGATAGTCAATCTTTAAGTAATATTATCGACGGTTACGTGGGCTTCCGCGTTAATGAGAATGATGCCCGGTACGATAACTTAAAAATGTACGGTATCAAAAAAGAGCTGCAGAAAGATGAATACGTAAGGCAGATCACGCCCACCGAGTACAACGACGATTTTGAGGACGAAACCGTAGGCGAAAGCCCCAGCCATTGGGTAGAAGAAAACGTAACCGACGACTGGAAGGTTATCAGCAAGGGCGGTAGCAAAACCTACGGCACCACCGTTAAATCCAGGCCGGTGTACTCCTGGCTGCACGCTTTTGAGTGCGATCCCATATATAAAGCCCGCTTCTTAAGCACTGCCAAAAACAGCGGTAAGGTAGGCTTTTTGACCCGTATGTATGACAAAACCGGTTATCTGGCGGTAGGCTATAACTACGCCAACAAAAAATGGTTCCTGGCCGGCACTATGGGTGTCGATATGGAGCTGCAGCTGGTCTATGCCGAAGCCGCTACCGATTTAGCCGCCGGTGAGTGGCACGATATAGAGATCAACGCAAAAGATACCACCATAACGGTTTTGGTAGACGGTAAAGAGGTGCTCACCCACAACGAGCTGACCTGTATCGGCAATGGCCGTATGGGTGTATTTGCCGACGGTGCAGATATGTACGTAGATAATGTTTACGTAAAGTGCGTAAACGGCACCAATTTTGACGATGGTGTAGTAGAGTTTACTATGAACGAGGACGTTTATGAGAACTCTATGGAGGTTGAGGACTTAGGCAACGGCGTTGTGTTCGCCAGCCACGCTACAAGAGGCTACATTTCTTACGACGACGGCTTGACCTTTACGCAGTTAAATAGTAGTGACGCCTACTATTCGGCCCTCAGCGGCAACGGCAGTAACTACGTAACCTACTTAGAAATCGGAAAAGACCGTTTCTTAAAACTCAATAAAGATTTTACCGTAAGTGAATCCACCGACGGTATGAAGAGTTGGAAAGTCATTGGTCGTGTTTTGGAGAACGAAGAGCGGTTTGACCCCGTTTCTAAAAAAGAGTTGGCGCTTTGGCATACCAGCAGTATGACCAAGATTGAAATGCCCAATGGCGTAACCCGCTTGTTTATGCCCGTTGCTATGCGTTTTGTTAACGCCAGCGGATCGTCGATTTTAGGCCACTACACCCGTTTCTTCTACTCCGACGACTGGGGCCGCACCTGGACCGAGTCGGAGAACAACACCCTTGACGTAATTCCCAATTACAACAACGTCGTAACCACCATTGCCGAGGGTAAGGTTATTAAATGCGCTGACGGTAGCTTGCGCTTCTACCAGTCCCGTAACTCCACAGGCGCTGTTATATACGTAGAGTCTAAAGACTACGGCGTCACCTGGACCGAGTTTGGCAAGATCCCCTATATGCAATGCGATGTGAACTCCTTTGGCATTGAAGAAGATCCCGCTGCCCCCGGTACCTACTATATGGCCTTTGTTAACGCCTCGGGCGACACGTTTAAGAGTACGCGTTCAAACGCAGTTCAAAATCGTACACGTTTGACCTTAGTTCGGACGACCGACGGTAAAAACTGGGAATATTTAACCGACGTAGAGCGTACCACCGGCTGGGCCACCGTAGGGAGCGATATGGTTCGTCAGATCTTAGACCCCAGTATATGTGTTACTGAGGACTACGTTTACGTTACCAGCGGTCAGTGCAACGAGGTTATGAAAGGGCACGTCCATAACGAACAGCGTGCCAAGTTTGTTCGGTTTGAAAAAGACAAATTGTCGGCCCGTCCTTGGGATGACGCTACAATGCAAGACTCTTGTTACGAGCAGTCTATCGAGATCGAAACGCTGCCCCAAACCAAGTTCGGTTACGGTGACCTGTTCAACAATACCGGCCTGCAGATCAAATCCATCTCTGTTAACGGCAGAACCACCATTGAAGACCCCAGAGAGTTCTTTATGATGGATGGCGAGCCCAATATGTTTAAACTGGGTAAGCAGACCGTTCGGTTGATGAGCAGATACTACTCCTTCACCGAGTACGAGATCGAGATCGTTCCCAACTACGACCTGATTTGGGAGATTCGAGGCAAAGGCACCGTAGACCCCAACCCCGACGCTACCCTGCGTATGATGGAGGGCTCCAGCCAGACCTTTACCTTAAAACCGGATAAGGGCTACAAGGTAAATTACGTTAAGATCAACGGCGAGAACGTCAAAATAAAGAAAAAGGCCTTCACCATCAGCAATGTTCAGGAAACGCAGGAGATTGTGGTATCCTTTACCAAATTGACCATTATGGATTATCTGCCCTGGATCATTTTAGGTGCGGTGGTTGTAGCCGGCCTTGCTGTTGGCTGCATACTGCTTATTCCTAAATTCAAAAACAAGTCGAAAAAAGCGGAACAAGAGGAAGATATAGATATTTCCTCCAATTCTACACCGCCTGCCGACGATAACCAATAAAATAAGGAGGGTATAACAATGAAACAAACGTTACGCAAAATCTTAGCAGTACTTGTTGTACTATCCATTGTGCTCTCCGTAGGTATTGTTGCCTTAAGCAGTTCCGCCTCAACCGTGGGCGGTACTGCTTCCGGCGCCGTGCCGACAGGGGGAAGCGACCTCTATTTTTACGACAGTTTTGATACCTCCGACAGTGTTACCAACGGCACCTGGACCTTGCCCAATGCTGCCACCAAGGTACAAAACGGGGTATTGCTGAGCCATGCGGGTACCACCTACTTAAAAGACCACTCGGTTGTATCTGCATTAACCGATTACGCGGTAGAGGCTACGGTGAAAATGGATTCCACCAAGGACTATTTCACCAACCTCGGTACCACCAACGCCGGTATAATCGGCCGTATGACCAATGGCGCCGGTTACGAGTTTACCGTTATTATGGATAAGTCCACCAAAACGGGTAAAGCCCGCGTATATGACCGCGTGGCCGGAAAAACGGTATGCGATAATTTGCTGAAGGGTGAACTGCTTACCGATACCGAGTATAAACTCAAGATGGTATTTGCAGGCACCACGTTAAAATGCTTTGTGGACGACGTTCTGGTGGCTACCCAAACGGTTACGGAGCGTGCAGGTACCGTAGGTGTTGTGGCATCCAATGGCTACGACGTTGCCTTTGATAATTTTACCGTGCGTAAACCTACCCAAGCCGAATTGGCAGGGGAGGATAGCAATTATTTTTACGACAGCTTTGATACCTCCGACAATATTACCAACGGCACCTGGACCCTGCCCAACACTGCCACCAAGGTACAAAACGGGGTATTGCTCAGCCATGCGGGTACCACCTACTTAAAAGACCACTCGGTTGTATCTGCATTAACCGATTACGCGGTAGAGGCTACGGTGAAAATGGATTCCACCAAGGACTATTTCACCAACATTGCTTCCGCCAATGCCGGCATAATCGGCCGTATGACCAATGGCGCCGGTTACGAGTTTGCCATTATTATGGATAAGCTCACCAAAAAGGGTAAAGCCCGCGTATATGACCGCGTGGGTAAAAAACCGGTATGCGATAATTTGCTGGACGGACAGCTGCTTGTCGACACCGAGTATAAACTTAAGATGGTGTTTGTGGGCACTACGCTCAAATGCTTTGTGAACGACACCTTGGTGGCGGTAGAAACCGTTACTGAGCGTGCGGGTACTGTAGGCGTTGTGGCATCCAACGGCTACGACGTTGCCTTTGACAATTTTACCGTGCGTAAAGCCACCCAAGCCGAATTGGATGCTGTCCTAAGCGGTAATACCTCGTCGAATACTTCCTCCGGCAGCACCTCCTCCGGCAGCACCTCCTCCGGTAGCACCTCCTCCGGTAGTACTTCCTCCGGCAGCACTTCTTCCGGTACGGATACATTCACTCCGCCCCAAGGCACGATTTTCTATGAGGATTTTAACGACCGGTTAAAAACCTCCGACGGTTGGAGCGCCGATACCGACGTATCCAATGGCAAGCTTACCGGTAACGGCAGCCATATTAACTTGACGGGCCACGCTGCTATTAATGCTATGTATGATTACGCTATTGACGCGGAGATCAGTGTGGATACCGGCGGAAGATCCCCGAACAGCCTCAGTGTTACATCTATTGTGGGCCGCTATGCCACCGTAGGCGAAAAAACCGGCGGTTACGAGATTGGTTATGCTGTGAACCGCGATACCGGTGAGGCCTACATTCGTGTGTTCGACCGTGTTGAAAATAAAAATCTTGGCACATTCAAAAATGTTACCCTGGTTTCCGGTACTACCTATAAATTTACCGCCGTGTTTGAGGGTGCGTCTTTAAAGGTTTATTTAGACGACGTTCTGGTGGGCGAGGTTACGGTACAAGACCGCGCAGGTACGGTTGGCCTGAGGAGCGGAGGTTACTATTCTACGTACGATAACCTTGTAGTGCGCACACTTCCGGCCAGCTCCGGTGGGGAGCCCTTTACCCCGCCTGCAGGCACCGTTTTCTACGAGGATTTTAACGACCGGTTAAAAACCTCCGACGGTTGGAGCGCCGATACCGCTGTATCCGGTGGTAAGCTTACCGGTAACAGCAACCATATTAACTTGACGGGCCACACCACGATTAGCGCTATGCACGATTACGCTATTGACGCAGAGATCAGTGTGGATACCAATAGAAACTCTTTTAACACTCTGAGCGTTACAGCTATTACGGGTCGCTATGCCACCGTAGGCGAAGAAACCGGCGGCTATGAGATTGGTTATGCTGTGAGCCGGGATACCGGTGAGGCTTACGTTCGCGTGTACGACCGTATTGCAAGCAAACAACTGGGTACTTTTAAGAACGTGCTCTTAATTCCCGGTAAAACGTACAAATTCACCGCATTGTTTTACGGTACGGCCCTGCGCATTTATATAGACGACAAGCCCTTGGGTGAAGTAGCGGTTGAAGACCGCGCCGGTACGGTTGGCCTGAGGAACGCAGGTTACTATGCCACATTTGATAACTTTGTAGTGCGTACCCCCTCGGACGAAGAACTGAATCTCACAGCCCCCGAAGCCGATGAGAACGGCATTTACTACAAGGACTCCTTTAGCGCCCGTACCGATTTTATCAATGACCAATGGTCGTATGAGTTTGAAGGTACAAAGATGGGTGCCGCAGTACTTTCGGATAACGATTCCAGCACTACGCACTTCGTTTTTGGCGATAAGGCTTACTTTGGATTATCTGACTATACCGTAGAGGTTAAAGTTACTATTGATCCTGAGGTTGAAGCAACGAAAAGCCCTGCTATTTTTGCTCTTGCCGGTCGCGCAAATATGCGAGGCTATGGTTATGAGTTTGGTATCGTTACCAACGACGGCGATGCGTACCTGCGTTTGTACGATCGCCTTGGCGCAGTAAATAAAAGTAAAAATACAATGTTTACCAACAAAGACATTAAGATTGAGACGGGCAAACAGTATACAATGCGCCTGGTTATGGTAGGAGATACGATTCGTGCTTATTTGGATCAAGAAAAAGTGTTTGAAGTGAAAAATGCTGTAACCAAGGGCACTGCCGGTCTGCGTTTGGACGGTTTCCAGGTTTACGTAGATGACTTTGTGATCCGCAAACCCACCGCCGCTGAAAGCAAAGGCTTGGATAGTGGCGAAGGTAACCCCGGCACCGGCGACAGTATCCTGTACGTTTGCATTGCATTTTGCGCCTTGTTGGCCGCAGCCGTTGCTTTACAGCTGGCCAAACGCCGCAAAGCCTAAAGTTACATTTACCGTTCCTTTCATAACAACACCCCCCGGAGATTTTTCTCCGAGGGGTGTTGTATTTTTGGATTTATTTTGTCACCAAGGCCCGCATCGCATTCAAAATGGCCAGCACCATAACGCCCACGTCGGCAAAAATGGCCAGCCACATATTGGCCACGCCCAAAGCGCCCAAAAGCAGGCAGAGACCCTTAATACCCAATGCAAAGTAAATGTTTTGGTATACAATGCCCATGGTCTTGCGGGCGATTTTTATACCCTTGGCCAGCTTGGCGGGGTCGTCGTCCATCAGCACCACGTCGGCGGCAATGGCGGCATCCGAGCCTATGGCCCCCATAGCAATGCCCACGTCTGCGCGAGACAGTACTGGCGCGTCGTTCATACCGTCGCCCACAAAGGCCACCTTGCCTTTGGATGTACTTAAAATTTCCTCTAACTTGGTTACCTTATCGGCGGGTAATAAATCGCTGTACACCTGCCCAAGCTTTAACTCCTTGGCCACCTGTGTGGCTGTGGCGGCATTGTCACCGGTGAGCAGCACCGTTTGGGTTACCCCCGCCTTTTGCAGCGCCTGCAAAGCCGCCTTGGCGGTGGGCTTTATTTGGTCGGTAATCAAAATCTGCCCTGCGTAGGCACCGTCCAACGCTACGTGCACCACCGTACCACTTTGAGAGCAGGGGAGACACGCTATACCCAACCCTTGCAGCAAGGTCTCGTTGCCCACCGCAACGCTTTGAAACAGCTCGCCTACCTGATAAAACAACAGCACCGCCACCGCCTCGGTGTAGTCACCGCTGCCCCAAAGGGCCAATGCAATGGCGCCCAACGTGGCAATGGCCATTAAAAAATTCTCGTCAAACAGCTGCCGCTGCCAAATGCCCCAGGCTGCCTTTTGCAAAACGTCGTACCCCACCAAAAGGTAGGGGAGCATATACAGCCCAAACCGCAGCCAACCACCCGCAGGAATAAAATGTAATATTACCATCAGCGCCGCCGCAAGCAGCACCCGCCAAAGCAGCTTTTTTGTTTTTTGGTCAGCTTCATATTAAAATTCTATCTCGCAATCCCGTTCTACCTTTTTGCAGGCCTTTAAAACCGCCTTCATTACCGCCTTTTCGTCGGCATCGGCGGCAAACTCCACCTGCATTTTTTGCGCCATAAACAAAACCGAAACAGCCGCCACACCCTCTACCTTGGCGGCGGCCTGCTCCATTTTATTGGCGCAGTTGGCGCAATCTACTTCAATAGAATATGTTTTTTGCATTATTCATTCCCCATTTCATCAATTAAACAATTAAATAACTGTTTAATTGTATTATACAGCAAAATAAAAAAATGTCAACCCCAAATAGGGGAGTGCTCACCCCAAAAAACTGTGCATTTTGCCTTTGGCGGGCCGGGTATTTTTTGGTACAAACGCCTATGACATTTACAAAATAAAATTGTTATAATTAAATTACAAATTATTTTGGCGGCCTGTGGCCTAAAGGGGTATGTTTTATGTTTCAAAAGGGTAATATAGTTATGTACGGCAACAGCGGCGTGTGCGAGATTATCGATATTCGCCAAGAGCGCTTTGCAGGTAAAACGCCCCGCACCTATTACGTTTTAAAGCCGGTGGCCGACCCAAATTCCACCATTTACTATCCCGCCGACGCCGACGGCTCTAAAATGAAAAAATTGCTCACCAAAGAAGAAATTTTTGCTTTGATTGCCTCTATGCCCGACACCGAATATGAGTGGATTGAAAACGACGCCGAACGCAAAGAGGCCTTTACCGCCATTTTAAAAAGCGGCGACCACGCTGCGCTGATTGGCTTGGTTAAAATCCTGCATTTTCATAAGCAGGAGCGGCTGCAGGCGGGTAAAAAGCTGCACTTAGCCGACGAGCGTATTCAAAAAGAGGCCGAGTCGATGCTGTTTGGCGAATTTGCCCATGTTTTACAGCTGCAACCCAATCAGGTGGTGGATTTTATTACGGGCAAGCTGCAACATTTGGAATAATTCAACAGTATTTGTTAAAAAACTTGACAAATGTAATTTGTAATTATATAATTGTATACAGAGTAATGAGAGCAAAAGATACCCTTGACACCAAGGGGGTCTTTTGCCCTTTTTCTTTTTTAAACAGTATGGGGTGATCATGTGAAGGTTTCTGAATTAAAAGATTGTTTAGAGCGCTACCCTATTATTTCGGTTATTTACGATGAAAACTGGTCGGCCGCCTTAGAGGCGCCGCCCGAGATTTTGTTTCATCTTAAGGCCAACATCAATACTCTGCCTACCCATATTCACCAGGCCCACGATGCAGGCAAATACGTGTTTGTGCACATCGATTTGGCCGAGGGCATCGGTAAAGACCGCGCAGGCTTGGCCTATTTAAAGGCCTGCGGGGTAGACGGTATCATCAGCACCCGTTCACAAATGATTCGCCTGGCCCACGACAACGGCCTTTTAGCGGTGCAACGCTGCTTTGCGTTGGATTCTCAGGGCATCTCCAGCATCAGCGAGGTGTTAGAGATTTCCTCCCCCGACCTTTTAGAGATTATGCCCGGGGTTATCGGCAAGGTTATTGAGCATTTTTCAAAAGCCGCTGTACCGGTAATTGCCGGCGGCCTGATTGAAACCAAGGCTGAGGTTACCACCGCCTTAGGCTGTGGCGCCTATGCCGTTTCTACCGGCAAGCAGGATTTATGGTATATTTAACCCACGGGTTGCATACAATTACCTATTCTGCAAAAAGCTATAATAAGGAGTGTTTGGTGTGGAGTGGTTATTAGAGCTATGGGCCACCAATATGTATTTTAAATTTTCGGTGCAGGTAGTGCTGCGTTCGGTTTTGGCCGTTATTATTGGCTGGTTAATCGGTAGCGAGCGTGCTCGCCACGGCCGCGCCGCGGGTATGCGCACCCACATTTTGGTGTGCCTGGGCGCAACCCTAACGGCAATGACGGGCCTGTTCGCCAACGATATTTTAGGCTACAACGGCGACGTTATGCGGCTTTCGGCTCAGGTCATTTCGGGCGTGGGCTTTTTAGGCTCGGGTATGATTATTTTAAAGAATAACGACGTAATCGCGGGCTTAACCACCGCCGCCGGTGTTTGGACCACCGCCGCTATCGGTATTGCGCTGGGTATTGGCTTTTACGTGGGCGCCGTTACCGTAACCGTTTTGTTTTTAACCGCCATTATTTTGTTCGCTCGGTTCGAGCGTCGCAAAAAAAGCGCCGAGGTTTTGTATGTTGAGATTGACGATATGCACAAAACCAACCAAATTATTGCCCGGCTGCAGGAAAAAATCCCGGCCGAATTTGTTTATCGCGTAACCGCCCCGCGCAGCACCCAATCGGGGCATTTGGGCATTAACATAGTTATTGAAAAGCGGGTGAACCTTGCCGTTGCTACGCTTTGCGATATAGAACATATTATATTTGCAGTAGAAGAGTAAAATGGAGGAGTGGAATTATGACGTATGACGTACTGATTGCCGGCGCCGGTGTTATCGGCGGTATGCTGGCAAGAGAATTATCCCGTTACAAATTGCGCGTATGCCTGTTAGAAAAGCAAAACGACGTAGCCTGCGGCGCGTCTAAGGCCAACAGCGGCATTGTGCACGGCGGCTTTGACACCGAGCCGGGCACCCTAAAGGCCAAGCTAAACATTGCCGGTGTTGAAAAATTATTTGCCGCCGCCCAAGAGCTGAACGTGCCCTGCCGCCGCAACGGTTCCTTTGTTTGTGCTTTTGGCCCCGATGAAGAGCCGGCCGTAAAAGAGCTGTACCACCGCGGTATTGAAAACGGCGTGCCGGGGATGCGCCTGCTTAGCGGCGACCAAGCCCGTGCCATAGAGCCCGAGCTGTCGGGCGATATCACCCTGGTGTTAGACGTTCCCTCGGCGGGCATTATCTGCCCCTACGAGTTAACCGTAGCTGCTATTGGCAACGCTATGGACAATGGCGCTCATCTTAAAACCGAGTTTGCCGTAGCCAAGGTAGAAAAGGCCGGCGACCTGTTTACCGTTACCGCCGAGAACGGACAAGCCGTACAGGGCAAGTACTTTGTAAACTGTGCAGGCGCAGGGTCAGATGCCGTTGCCCGCCTTTGCGGCGACGACCGTTTCACCATCATTCCCCGCGCCGGTGAATATATGCTGCTGGACAAAACCGAAGGTACCCGCGTAGACCACACCATTTTCCAGGTGCCCAGCAAAGAGGGTAAGGGCATTTTGGTTTCGCCCACGGTAGACGGTAACCTGCTTACCGGCCCCACCGCAGGCGTGGTTGCCTCGGCTGAGGACAAGCAGACCACCCCCGAGGGCTTAAGCACTATCTTCCGTCTGGCCGCCAAAAGCGTGCCCGGTGTGCAATTCCGTCAGGTCATTACCTCCTTTAGCGGTGTGCGCTCCTCTGAAAAGAACGGCGACTTTATTATCGAGCACGGCAGCCTGCCCGGTTGCGTGCACGTGGCCGCCATCGATTCTCCCGGCCTGTCGTCCTGCGTTTCTATTGCCGAGTACACCGTAGACCTGTTAAAGCTGCAGGGCTTAGCCTTAGAGGCCAACCCCGACTTTTGTGGCCTGCGCGAAGACCCCCACGCCTTTAGAAAAATGAACGACGACGAGAAAAATGCCTTCATTCAAACCCACCCCGCCTACGGTAAAATCATCTGCCGTTGCGAAACCGTTAGCGAGGGCGAAATTCGCGATGCCATTCGCCGTAACCCCCCTGCCAGAGATATCGACGGTGTAAAACGCCGCACACGCTCGGGTATGGGCCGTTGTCAGGGCGGCTTTTGTGCCCCCTTTGTTATGCGTTGCATTGCTGAAGAAACCGGCGTACCTATGGAGCAAATTACCAAAAAGGGTAGCGGCTCCAATATGGTCGTTGGCAAACTGTAAGGGGGTAGCAAGAGTATGTTAGAGCATAAAATAGTAGTTGTGGGCGGTGGCCCTGCCGGTATGGCAGCCGCCATTGCCGCGTACGACAGCGGCGTAACCGACGTCGTTGTGTTAGACCGTGAGCCCCAGCCGGGCGGCATTTTGCGCCAATGTATCCACAACGGCTTTGGCCTGCATAAGTTAGGCCGCGAGCTTACCGGCCCCGAGTATGCCGCCGTATACGAGGAGCAGGTGCAGGAGCGCAACATTCAGGTTTACACCGAAACCACCGTTACCGACGTTTCGGCCGACAAAATCGTTACCGCCCGCAATCGGGAGGGTATCTTAAAAATTAAGGCGCAGGCCGTTATTTTGGCTATGGGCTGCCGCGAGCGTAGCCGCGGTGCCTTAAACATTTGCGGCACCCGCCCCGCCGGTGTGTACAGCGCAGGTACCGCCCAAAAGCTAATGAACTGCGAGGGCTATATGCCCGGCAAAAAGGTGGTTATCCTGGGCTCGGGTGATATTGGATTGATTATGGCCCGCCGTATGTCCTTAGAGGGTGCCAAGGTAGAGGCCGTGTGTGAGATTATGCCTTACTCGGGCGGCTTAACCCGTAATATTGTGCAATGCTTAGAGGATTACGATATTCCGCTGTATTTAAGCACCACCGTGGCCGAGATTCACGGTAAAAACCGTGTAGAGGGCGTTACCATTGCCCAGGTAGACGAGCGCCGTCAGGTTATTGAGTCTACCAAGCGCTACATTCCCTGCGATACTTTACTGCTGTCCTGCGGCTTGATTCCCGAGAACGAGTTGACCCGCAGCGCCGGCATTGCCTTAAGCCCCATTACCAGCGGCGCGCTGGTAGACGAGCATCGCCAGACCGAAACCGAGGGCGTATTTGCCTGCGGTAACGTGCTGCAGGTGCACGATTTGGTAGACTACGTGTCCGACGAGGCCGAGTTGGCCGGTAAGGGCGCTGCCGCCTACGTGCAGGGCAACCTGCCCGGCGGCGCCACCGTAAATACCCAACCTGGCAACGGCGTGCGTTACGTGCTGCCTCAGCGCGTACATACCGCTGGGCAAGAGGACGTGGCCCTGTTTTTGCGGGTAACCGAGCCCTTTGGCAAGGTGCGCTTTACCGTTCGCGCAGGCGACACGGTTTTGGCCACCGCCGTTCGCTTAAAGGCTGCCCCCGGCGAAATGGAAAAGCTGACCCTGAAGAAAGACAAGCTGCAGGGTGTGGCTGACGATATTACTGTATCCTTGGAGGAATTGGCATGAAACGGAACATCACCTGTATTATCTGCCCCCGTGGCTGCGCTTTAGAAGTAAGTATCGACCAAAACGGCGGGGTTACCGTTAGCGGCAACGCCTGCCCCAAGGGCGAGCAATACGGTATTGACGAATGTACCCATCCCACCCGCACCGTTACCTCTATTGTACGGGTAACCAACCGTGAGGATACGATGGTCAGCGTTAAAACCGCCCAGCCCATTGCCAAAGAGCATATCTTTGACTTAATGGAGCAAATTCGTGCCACCACCGTTGCTGCTCCCGTGCGCATTGGCGACGTGGTTTTGGCCGACGTATACGGCACAGACGTTATTGTTACAAAAAACGTATTGTAATTCACTTTTTCTGTGGTATACTGGAGTCAAAGGAAACTTTGACTCCCATTTTTTATAAAGGCAGGCATAAAACGATGCAAACCTCGGTTTTTAAAGATATAAAGCTTTATTTGTTCGATATGGACGGCACCCTCTACCTGGGCAACCGCTTGTTTGACTTTACCAACGAGCTGTTGGCCACCATTAAGCAAAAGGGCGGCCGCTATTTGTTTATGACCAACAACTCCTCTAAAAGCGTGGTCGATTACGTTAAAAAGCTGCAAAGGTTAGGGGTCCCCGCCACCTATGAGGATTTTATTACCTCCTCGCAGGCCACCGCTTTTTACCTTAAAAAGCACCACGCCGGCGCTAAGCTTTACGTGTGCGGCACGCAGTCCTTAAAAGAGGAGCTTTGCCGCGAGGGCTTTACC
>CAZUJI010000009.1:0-1726 GCA_964620235.1 uncultured Eubacteriales bacterium | reverse complement strand
GCCACCAACCCCGACTACGTTTGCCCCACCGAGTACGGTAGCGTGCCCGACTGCGGCAGCGTGTGCGATATGATTTATAACGCCACCCAAAAACGCCCCGTGGTTATTGGCAAGCCCCAGGCGCTTATGCCCCAGCTGGCTATGGAAATGGCAGGCTGCACCAAAGAAAAAACGGTGGTTATTGGCGACCGTATTTATACCGACGTAAAAAGCGGTATCAACGCCGGCACCGTAACGGTGTTGGTGTTAAGCGGCGAGACCACCCGCGAGATTTTAGACGCCTCGGCCGACAAGCCGGATTTCGTTTTCGACTCCGCCGCAGAGATTACAAAAATTTTGAATGCATAAAAAATCCCGCGAACGGATATGCCGTTTGCGGGATTTTTTCAATTCGCTTTAAAATTCTCAAAAATGTAGGCTTTAAAATCCTTGCGGCAGCGGTCCATATCCGCCTGCGAGCGAAAGGTCCAGCCTACGGGAAACGCCCCTAAAATGCCGCACAAGCGTCGAAAGATATTTTTGCGGCAGGTATACTCGTAAGATACAAAATCCGGCCGTGCCAAAAAATTAAAGAGCATACAGCCCAGCAAACGCTTGGCAAGGTCCTCTTTGTAGAAGCCCGAGGCCAATTGCCCGCGGCATACTGTCTTGCGGTGCTTGCGGTACCACCGCAGTACAAAGGGGAAAAAGGACTGAATATAATATTCGCCGCCATACCCCTGCAAAATCTTATCTGCAGCGGCGCAAAGCCGATGGCAGGTGGCAACGCTTAAGCACTTGAATTCAATCAGCAACGGCACCCGCCCCGCCACCAAATCCAAACACTCCTGCAGGGTGGGTATGGTATGCTCTGTGCCCAGCAGTCGCAGCTGCTTGATTTGGGCTAAGGTCAGGTCCTCGATTTTGCCCTCTACACCGCATACGCGGTTTAAGGTGTCGTCGTGAAATACCACAACCTGGCCGTCTTTGGTAACGTGAATATCATTTTCTATAGCGTAGCCGGCCTCGCACGCCGCGAGGAAGGCCGCTAAAGAGTTCTCGGGCAGAGCCTCGTCGTGCAGGCCGCGGTGGGCAATGCGCATATTTTGCATTTTTTGCCGCGCAGGATGTCGCCGTACTGCGGGAAAAATCAAAAACAAAAACAAAGCCGACAGCAGGGCCAAAGCAATCAAAAAACCAACCATTTTTAGTCCTCTACGTCAAAATTTTCCAACAAAGACTTTTTGGGCACGGGCTTTACGTCGCCGTGCTTTACAAACAGCATCGTTACAAACGATAAGGCCGAGAACAACACCGCATAGGGGAACAGCACGTTGTACCCAAAGCCCAAGGAATCAATCAACCAGCCCGAAAGCAGGGGTGTGGTAATTTGCGCCGCCATAGAGAAGGTGTAGTAAAAGCCGGTGTATTTGCCCACGTCGGCGCCGGAGCTCATCTCTACCACCATAGGGAAGGAGTTGACGTTTATGGCCGCCCAGCCGACACCCACCAGGCCAAAAATGGCGTACATAACGGGGGTCTGTTGCCGAATAAATATGGCAATGGCGTAGCAAACCGTCATTAAAGCCACACCCAGCAAAACGGTGGCCTTGCGCCCCAATTTGCCCGATAAAAATCCCAGTGGCACAAAGGCAACAATGGCCGAAACGGTGGCGGTTAGTAAATAGCTTGAGGAGGTGCTTAGGTCGGCGCCCCATACGTTTACGCAGTAGCGCGAAAAGGCGGT
>CAZUJI010000008.1:12379-14629 GCA_964620235.1 uncultured Eubacteriales bacterium | reverse complement strand
TCTTGCAGCGACTCCTTTAACATACGGGCTGCGGCGGCCGAACGGTGATAATGCAAAATAACCCTATAGCCTTTATGGGCAAATAAACTGGCGGTTGCAGCACCGATTCCACCGGACGAGCCGGTAACTAATACGGTTTTCATAATATTCTCCTTTCGGGGTGGGGGAGTGTTTTATATATCATACCATACTTTTCGAAAAAAATAAACACTATAATTTGTGGTTTACATAAGTAAATTAACGGCATATACTGTGGTTAACATAATATGTTTACATAATATTATTTTATTTTTTAAATGGGGTTGACATAAAATATTAAATGGTGTATAAATATATATGCGTCTATTTTTTCTTTTAAATAAGGGGTTTTTCTCAACTATGGCAAGTGTTGGATTTATTGGTGCCGGCAATATTGCTACTGCAATTATTGGTGGGGCAATTCAATCGGGTTACATAACACCGAAAAATATCTACATATATGATGTGGATGTAAAAAAGTGTGAAAATTTATCTATATATGGTGTAAACGTTTCCGATTGCGTACAAAACCTGCTTGATAGTTGTTCATATGTTTTTTTAACGGTTAAACCTCAAATTTATGAACAGGTGTTGCAAGAAATTAAGCCTTGCGTTAAACAAGATACGGTGTTTATCAGCGTTGGAGCTGGAATAACTATTTCGTATGTAAAAAAGCAATTGGGTTATGACGCGAAGGTTATTCGTGTTATGCCAAACACGCCCTTGCTTTACGGCAACGGTGCTACCGCATTGGTGCACACCGCTCCGGTTGCTAAAGCAGAGTTTGATTTTATTTGCTCAATTTTTAGTTCCGGCGGTACCACTTGTATTGTTGATGAAGGCTTAATTAACGTAGTTACCGGTGTTACCGGTAGCTCGCCCGCATTTATTTTCCGCTTTGCTAAGGCGTTGATTGACTCCGGTGTGCAAGCGGGTATGGCAGAACAAGACGCACGGGCAATGGTGATTAAAACCTTGCTTGGCAGCGCTGTTATGCTACAGCAAAGCGATATGACGGCTGATGCGTTGATTCAAATGGTTGCATCGCCCAACGGCACAACCGTCGCAGGGCTGCAAGCCTTAGATAGCGCAGAGTTTGACAAGGCAGTGCATTCCGCGGTTTTTGCGGCAATAAAACGAGCCGAGGAGTTGCAAAAGTAGTTCTATTTTACTGCTTGTTTTCATACCATTTCTCAAAGACTTCTTGGGAGGAATGGCTATGAAAAGGACAACCCTGCAAAAACTAACACAGTCAACACAGTTATCTTTAATAATCAAAAACAAAAATCTGATTATAATTTATTTATTGTTTTTGGTTGGCTTATTGTGCGGCGTAATGGTTATAAAAAATGCGAGCGATGCATTTTCCCAGTTTGTTGGCTCTTTGGTTAAAAATTTCATAGAGCAAAGAAATACGCAGGGCTTTACATTGGTTTTTTGGAACTCGTTTTTATCTGCTTTACCATATTTTTTAGCCCTGTTTTTATTTGGGGTTTCTCCGGCCGGGTCGGCGGTTGTTCCGTCAATTTTGTTTTTACGCGGGTTAGGTATTGGTCTGATTTGCGGGTATTTGTACCGCTTCTTTATTATAAAAGGCATCGCTTTTTCGGCCTTGCTGATTATACCGGCTGCAATGCTTGTTTCTTTTATTTTTATTTTGGCATCAAGAGAATCCTTTGGATTTTCATTAATTTTAGCGCGCTTGGTTTTACCAAGCAGCCCTGCAATGCGTTTAAGCGGTGATTTTAAATTGTACTGCTTTCGGTATTTGTTTTTAGCAGGATTATTATTGTTAGCGTCGTTGGTAGATGCGGTCTTATCAATTTGTTTTTTGCGATTTTTTAATTTATAGAGTTTGGATTGGCGGTTTGTATGCAAGAGTACGTTAAGAATTTTGAAATTTATTTAAAAACCGAAAAAAAGGTTTCAAAAAACACCCTGGAGTCATATCTCCGGGATCTTTTGCAATTTAATTCTTATCTTGCTTCTTACGGTGTAGAGTCGCATACTGACGTTACCTCTGATTTTATAAAAAAATACGTTACTTCTATGCAAAAAATGGGCAAATCCAGCGCTACCGTTACCCGTACAGTTGCTACGTTACGCTGCTATTACTCTTATCTTTTAAATTTAGAGATTGTTAAAGAAAATCCGGTTTTAAAGATTAAGCTTGAAAAGGCAGAAAAAAAATTACCCGAGATTTTAACCAGTAAAGAGATTGAATTGCTGCTT
>CAZUJI010000008.1:0-12369 GCA_964620235.1 uncultured Eubacteriales bacterium | reverse complement strand
GCCGCGACAAGGCGATGCTGGAGCTGCTATACGCCACCGGTATTCGGGTATCTGAGTTAATTGATATTTCAATAAAAGACGTAAATTTACAAATTGGTATTTTACATTTACATACCGAAAAGAGTGAGCGTATTATTCCTATGTACCCCGAGGCAATCCGCACACTTTCTAACTATTGTACAAAGGTGCGTAGCATTTTGGTGCAAGATAGGGGAATGGACCGTTTATTTACCAATATGAGCGGACAACCTATGACCCGTCAGGGCTTTTGGAAGATAATTAAACAATATGCTGACCAAGCAAAAATTGATAAGGTTATCACACCCCACACCTTGCGGCATTCATTTGCTGCCCATTTATTGGAAAACGGCGCTCCGTTGAGAGATATAAAAGAGATTTTAGGGCATTCTGATATTTCATCTACACAAATTTATACGCAAATTATGCGTAACCGTTACGCACAATCCTATAAAAAATATCACCCCTTGGCACATTAAGCCAAAGGGTGATTTTTTATTTGAATAAATGGCCGCCGCGGGAGTCTATGCCCACAATTAAGGGGAAGTTTTTTACTGTGAGTTTTTTTACCGATTCACACCCCAGTTCGGGGAAGGCGATTACCTCACAAGAGGTTATGCATTTTGCCGCTAATGCGCCTGCGCCGCCGATAGCGCAAAGATAAACTGCATTGTTTTTTTGAATCGCTTTGCAGACATCATCGCTCCGTTGGCCTTTGCCGATCATAGCAATCATACCCAAATCTAGGAGTCGGGGCGTGTATACGTCCATTCGGCTGGAGGTAGTGGGGCCGCAGCTGCCAATGGGTAGGCCTTGCGGTGTGGGAGTGGGACCGGCGTAATAGATTACAGAATCTTGTACATCAAAGGGGAGTGCTTTGCCTTGCTCTATTAGCTCAAAAAACTTTTTATGCGCTGCATCTCGAGCGGTGTATACCGTGCCCGAGAGTAAGATTTTTTCTCCGGCCGAAAGCTTTGCGATTTCTTGGCGCAATTGGCTTGTATGTATTGATAGTACCTGCATTATTTTGCACCGGCGCTTTCGTTGATTAACTGCTGTAAAACCGTATCAGATTGTTCAATTTCATCTTGATTATGGTTTAAAATTTGCTTTGTATCAGCCAAAGAAATATTTAAGCGATTCAGTTCTTCGCCAAATGCAGAGCCTGAGGCGTATAACTGTGCATACAAGTCTTGCAGTTGTGCTTGCACCGCCTCTATGCCTTGCATATTTTTTTGAGATTCGGCTTTCGAGAGTTCTAAATTTTCTCTGGCGTCTTGAATTATTTTTTCGCTGTTGGATTTCGCGATAAGGTATAGTTTGCCGATAGCGACTGAAAGTTGTTCTAACTCTTGCTCTTTGGCGCGCCAGGCAGCAACCTCACTTTGTGCATTGTTTAATTCTGATTTAATTTTTGCAATCTCATTTTGTGCAGCGTGTAGCTCTTTGCTGTGCTGCGCGGTAGTAGACTCGATGTACTTGAGTACGTCTTCTTTATTAAAACCGAATAAACTGTTGCGAAAAATAGCAGACAAGATATTCTCTCCTTTGCTTTTTATTGCTACTATTATACTATAACTCGTCATAAAAATACAACATATTATTTAAATTTTAAATTTTATACAAAATTTTATGCTGTATATAAAAAAAGAATTCTAAAATGGCCTTGAAAACTCAGCTAAAATCGTATACAATAAGATTGATTATTTATGCAATTTTTTAGATAAGCAGGTGCATTATGACTCGTAAACAAGCAAGAGAACAAGCCTTTATTTTAATTTTTGAAAAAGAGATCTCCAAACATACGGTGGAGGAGGTTTTAGACGTAACCGCTCAAATTGGTGAACCGGTGGAAGATACGTATACGCTGCAGGTGTTTGCCGGTGTTTTTGAGCAGCTGGAGGATATTGATGCCCACATTACCGCTCATCTTACCGGTTGGACTTTACAACGCCTTTCGAAAGTGGCTTTATCGTTGTTGCGTTTAGCAGTATATGAAATGAAATTTATGCCGGATATCCCGGTAAGCGTTTCTATCAACGAGGCGGTTGATTTGTGTAAGACTTATGCAACACAAGAGGATGCCGCATATATTAACGGTGTTTTAGGCGCCTTCGCTAAAACGTTGGAGAAATAAAATGCCGTATTTTTTAGGGATAGACACCAGTAATTACACCACGTCGGTAGCGTTATATGATTCGTCTACCAATCATATTTTGCAAAAAAAGCAGCTTTTACCCGTAAAATCAGGAGAGTTAGGCCTGCGGCAGAGCGATGCGGTGTTTTTGCACACCAAGCAGTTGCCCGATTTAATGACCGAATTGTTAAAATCGCCTGTAAAAATCGATGCGGTGGGTGTTTCTTGCAAACCTCGGCAAGCCCAAGGCAGCTATATGCCGTGCTTTTTGTCGGGTGTTGCGGTTGCACAGTCGGTCGCAGCGGCGTTGGGGGTGCCTTGTTATACCTTTTCGCATCAATGCGGGCACATTATGGCGGCGTTATATTCTGCCAATGCTTTAGAACTGGCAGAAAAGCCCTTTATAGCCTTTCATATCTCCGGTGGAACCACCGAGGCAGTATATGTTACACCCCATCCTTCGGGCGGTTTTTCGGCCGAGATTATAGCCGAATCTACCGACTTAAAAATGGGCCAGGCGGTAGACCGTATAGGCGCAATGCTTCATTTGCCGTTTCCTGCGGGAGCAGAGTTGAATAAATTGGCCGAAACGGGCGAATGGAACAAAAAAATCCCCGTTCGTTTGCTGGGTAAAAACTGTTCTATTTCCGGCTTACAAAATAAATGCCAAGCTTTATTAAAAGATGGCGAGCCGCCGCAAAATATAGCAAGATTCACCTTTGAATACCTGGCAACCGTTTTAGACAAAATGACCGCGTTGCTGGTAGAAGAATATCCCGAGTTACCTTTGGTTTTTTCGGGCGGTGTTATGTCCAACACAATAATAAAGGAGCGTATACAATCCAAATACGGCGCGCATTTTGCAGATCCGGCATTTTCAAGCGATAATGCTGCAGGCATTGCCGTTTTAACAGCCAAAACCTTTGAAAGGAAATAGTATGAATCCGTTGGTGATTTCTGTTTCACAATTAAATAAATACGTGCGATCCTTAATTGAGGGAGACCGTCAGTTATCCTCAATATTTGTAGTGGGCGAAATCTCAAATTTCAAAGCGCATGGTGCCAGCGGGCATTTTTATTTCTCTCTAAAAGATGCGCAGGGTTTAATCCGCAGCGTTATGTTTCGCACCGATGCGCAAAAATTGCGTTTTATACCCCAAGACGGTATGCATGTAATTTGTCGCGGTCGTGTGTCTTTGTGGGAGCGTGACGGGCAATATCAGTTCTATGTTAACGATATGCAACCCGATGGTGTTGGTGGTTTGGCCTTGGCCTTTGAGCAGGTAAAAGCCAAATTAGAGGCCGAGGGCCTTTTTGCAGAGGAACTTAAACGTCCGTTGCCTGCATACCCTAAAAAAATTGCAGTTATTACGTCTGATACCGGCGCAGCTTTGCAAGATATGTTGAATATACTCGATCGACGGTATCCGTTGTGTAGTGTGCTGTTATGCCCGTCGTTGGTGCAGGGTCAATTTGCGGCGCAAAGTATGATGGATGTCTTAAATCAAGTGTATAAATTGAACGACGTGGATTTAATTTTAATAGGTCGCGGCGGCGGCTCGGCCGAAGACCTTTCGGCGTTTAATGATGAGCGATTGGCGCGTACTATACGCCAAAGCCCCATACCCGTCGTTTCTGCCGTGGGGCACGAAACCGATTTTACTATTTGCGATTTTGTGGCCGACCTCCGTGCGCCTACCCCTTCGGCAGCGGCTGAATTGGTCGTGCCCGATAAAGAGGATTTACTTTTTAGGCTTTATAAGCTGCGCATTAATCTTTTCGCATATTGCGGGCAGCTGCTTGAACATCAGGGGTATCGGTTAGAAAATATTAAAAAATCAATTGTTTTAAAAGACGCTACACAGCTTTTAGTCCCGTTTATTTTGCGTAAAGATATGACGTACAACGCGCTGGTTGGCGCCTTTACCCGTAAAACAGAAGAAGATTATACGAAGTTAAAAATTAAAGCGGCCGAATTACAGCATTTAAGTCCACTGCAAATATTAGCCCGTGGCTACAGCGTAGCAACCAAAAACGGAAGAATCTTATCATCTAAAAACGATATTGTAAACCAAGACGAACTTACTCTTAAATTAAAAGACGGTGACGTTTCGTTTACGGTTGACCAAGTGAGGTACTCAGAATGAGCAATGAAAAATCTTTTGATGAATTGATGCAACGACTGGAAGAGATTGTTGGTTTATTGGAAAAAGGGGAATGCCCTTTAGAGGACGCTATGCAATATTTTGAAGAGGGTGTTGCGCTTTGCAATGCTTGCGATCAACGAATAGCCGGTGCAAAACAACTGATTGAAAAATTATCTGTTACAGAAAAGGTGCAATAATTTATGATTTCTTTGAAGGATCAATTGAACCGATATGCCGCTTTAACCGCCGATTTTATTGAAAAAAACACGGCCTATAAAGAGGATTGTTTATATAAAAGCGTAATCGACGCCATGCAATATAGCGCCTTGGCAGGCGGCAAACGTATTCGCCCCGCAATTTTGCTGGAGTTTTACTCGATTTTAGGGGGCAACGTGCAGGATGCATTGCCTTTTGCCGCCGCTTTGGAAATGATTCATACCTACTCGTTAATTCACGACGATTTACCCTGTATGGACGATGACGATATGCGCCGTGGCAGACCTTCTTGCCATATTGCTTACGGCGAGTCTACCGCTTTATTGGCAGGTGACGGGCTTTTGACCCTTGCGTTTTCTGTGGCGGCCAAAGCCAAAAATATCCCCACTGACCGCATTGCCAAAGCCATTGCCGTTTTGGCAGATTGCGCAGGTATACACGGTATGATCGGCGGCCAAGTCATTGACTTAGAAAGTGAAAATAAAAGCATTGATTTGCCCACGTTGCAAGCAATGCATGCACTAAAAACCGGTGCACTAATTCGCGCGGCTGCTTTAATTGGTTGTGTTTTAGCCGGCGCAACCGAGCAACAAAAACAAGCGGCCGAAGAATATGCTTTAAAAATCGGTTTAGCATTTCAGTTTTTTGATGATATTTTAGATGCCACGGGGGATGCTACCCTATTGGGCAAACCCATTGGCAGCGACGCCCAAGAGCAAAAATCTACCAGTGTAAGCATATTGGGTGTAGAAGCTACTCGTACCCAAGCCCTACAGTGGACTGATGAGGCGATTTCTGCATTAAATGCCTTTGAGAATAAGGGTGTTTTGGTAGAACTGGCCAACTATTTAACTAACCGAAAAAATTAGAAGGTTTTTTTATGGAATACACGCTTTTAAACAAAATTCAAAACCCCGATATGCTTCGCACCTTGAGTCGGCAAGAGTTGTCGGTGCTTTGCGAAGAAATTCGGCATTGCCTTTTAGAGACCATTTCCCACAACGGTGGGCATTTGGCCTCTAATTTAGGCGCGGTTGAATTAACGGTGGCTTTGCATAGAGTTTTTTCTTCGCCTGTAGATTCTATAATTTTTGATGTGGGGCATCAAAGCTATACCCATAAATTGCTGACCGGGCGTTTTTCTTCGTTTTCGACCCTCCGTCAAAAAGATGGACTTGCCGGTTTTATGCGACCCAGCGAAAGTGTGCACGACCCGGTGGTTTCGGGGCATTCAAGCACGTCAGTTTCTTCGGCGTATGGTATTAGCGTTGCAAAAAAACTGCAAAATGACCATAGCTATACGGTTGCCGTAATTGGAGATGGCGCACTTACCGGTGGTATGGCGTACGAAGCCTTAAATAACGCCGGCAACAAAAATAGCCACTTAATTGTTATTTTGAACGATAACGAGATGTCCATTTCTAAAAATGTGGGCGCATTGGCGCGGCAGTTAAACAGTGTTCGTACCAAGCCTGGGTATTTTAAGTTTAAGGACCGTATTGAAAATTTGGTTTTGCACATCCCATTTGTGGGGCATAAACTTCGACAAACCTTGTTCCGCTCTAAAACGGCACTTAAAAACGCCATTTATAATACCAATATTTTTGAAGGCTTGGGCTTTAATTATATGGGGCCGGTTGACGGTCATGATATTCAAAAGATTGAAGATTTGCTTAAAATTGCCAAACGCTCCTCGCGCCCTGTGCTACTGCACTGCATTACCACGAAGGGCAGGGGGTATACCTATGCGGAAGAGGACCCAAGTTATTTCCACGGTGTTTCGCCCTTTGACATTAAAGTTGGCAACGAACAGATAAAAAAGGATTCTTTTTCTTCTGCTTTTGGCCAGATTCTATGCGATTTGGCCGAAAAAGATTCTAAAATCTGCGCTATTACCGCCGCTATGGAAAGCGGCACAGGTTTAAGTGCCTTTGCCGGGCGTTTTAAAGAACGATATTTTGATGTAGGCATTGCCGAGCAACACGCAATAACCTTTGCCGCAGGCTTGGCTACAGCCGGTTTAAAGCCCGTTTTTGCGGTGTATTCGTCATTTTTACAACGTGGTTTTGACCAAGTGCTGCATGATGCTGCCATTGCGAATTTGCCCCTTACGATATGCGCTGACCGCGCCGGCTTTGTTGGTGAAGACGGTGAAACCCATCAAGGCTTATTTGACGTTGCGTTGTTAAGCGCTATTCCTAACGTTACGGTGTATTCGCCTGCAAATTATGCAGAGCTGCGAGAGATTTTGGCCACTGCGCTGCAAAGAACAAAAGGGGTGGTTGCTATACGCTATCCTCGTGGTGCGCAACCGCAAATACTCAGCGAAGTGACTTTTTCAGATAATGCGTATGATTTATTCTCTAATAGTGGCGATATAGCCGTTATAACCTACGGCACAATGTTTGCTGAGGCAAAAAAAGCAGCCGATGCATTGGTCGAGCAGGGGATAAAGGTGGATATAATAAAAATCAACTGCCTTACGGCTGATTTTCAATCCCTTATTTTTACATTGTTAAATTACAAAGCATTATATTTCTTCGAAGAAGCAATGCTGCAGGGGTCTGTTGCACAGAATATTGCGCAAAAACTACTTTCGGCCGGTTATAAAGGTAAATACTGTGTAACGGCTGTAGAAGAATTTGTGCCCCACGCAACAGTAGCGCAAACCAAAGAAAAATACGGGTTAGATTATAAGAATATTATCCAAAAGATAAGTGAGGATCGGCATTGAGCGAAAAAGTAAGATTAGATACGGCCATTTTTGAACAAGGGTATGCTGAGAGCCGCGAAAAGGCCAAGGCTTTAATTATGGCCGGCGTAGTATACGTTAATAACCAAAAGGCCGACAAGCCCGGGTTAACCTTAAAGCCCAACGATATTTTAGAGGTGCGCGGCTCCGGCTTAAAATACGTTAGCCGTGGCGGCTTAAAGTTAGAAAAAGCAATGCAAAACTTTGGGTTGGACCTTACCGGCAAGATTTGTGCAGACATTGGCGCTTCTACCGGCGGCTTTACCGATTGTATGCTGCAGAATAATGCCAAAAAGGTTTATGCTATTGACGTTGGTTATGGGCAGCTGGCTTGGAAGTTACGCACCGATATGCGGGTTGTAAATTTAGAACGCACAAACTTTCGCTACGTAACCCAAGAGCAAATTCCCGAGGAACTGGACTTTGCCAGCATAGACGTTTCGTTTATTTCTTTAACCTTAATTGTGCCGGTTCTTAAGACCCTTTTAAAATCGGGTGGCCAGGCGGTTTGCTTAATTAAACCGCAGTTTGAAGCCGGTAAAGACAAGGTTGGTAAAAAAGGTGTCGTGCGGGATACCGCCGTTCATGAGGAAGTGGTAGAACGCATTACACAAAAAATGTTAGAGTTTGGCTTTTCGGTACTGCATTTGGATTTTTCACCCGTAAAAGGGCCCGAAGCCAATATTGAGTATTTGGTACATATCTGTCAAAGCGATACTCCCGTATATTTGGCCCAAACAACTCCACAGCAAATTGTTGCATTATCTCACCAAGCCTTAGATTTTTAAAGGAAGCGATTGTATGAAGAAGGTTGCTATTATACCAAACGCACAAAAACAAGACTCCGTTAGGATTACGCGTCTTGTAGGTGCTATTTTAAAAAACAACGGTATTACGCCCTGCATTTTTTCATCTGAAAAGTTATACGACCCCAACGTGTTTCAGTTTACGCCCAAAGATAATTTATTTAGCGACGTAGATATGGTGATTACCGTTGGCGGTGACGGAACTATTATCCATACCGCCAAGGCTGCTTGTAAATACGATTTGCCTGTTTTGGGTATTAACGCCGGTCGTATCGGTTTTTTGGCCGGGCTGGAGCAGAGAGATTTAGAACAATTGGTTCGTTTAAAAACAGGGGAGTACATAACCGAAGAAAGAATGTTTTTAGAGGTGGATTTAGATGATAAGCCCTTGGGTGTCTGTTTAAACGATGCGGTAATTGCTAAAGCCACGCCCGAGGATTTAATGGATATTCACCTTCAATTTGACGGTGATTGTGTATCTTACCGTGCCGACGGTGTAATAGTAGCAACACCTACCGGGTCAACGGCCTATTCTATGTCGGCGGGTGGGCCGGTATTAGACCCAAGCGTAGAAAGTATTTTACTTACACCCATTTGTCCCCATTCCTTGCTGGCAAGAACCTTACTTATCCATTCCGACAAAGCGTTATCGGTTACAGTAGAACCGATGAAATCTGACCACGCATATTTGGTGATTGACGGTGAAAAATCCATTCCAATAACGTCTGCTTCTAAAATTACCGTTAGAAAAGCAAAGGACCAAAAAATAAAGTTAATCAAATTAAACAACGATTCTTTTTACAACGTGTTATCACAAAAGATTAAATAGGTGATAGAAATGAAAAAACAAAGACAAAATAAACTAATTGAATTTATTACCGAGCACGCCGTTGAAACGCAGGAGGACTTACAAAAAGCACTGTGTGACGCCGGCTTTAACGTAACCCAAGCCACTGTTTCGCGGGACATTAAAGAGCTGCGCATCGTTAAGGCGTTGGATTCTACCGGTAAATACCGTTACACGGTTGCCAATACCGCAACACCGGGTAAGGACGTTCGCTACAGTGAGATTTTCAGCAATTCGGTAATTAAGGTGGATTTTGCTATGAACGATGTGGTTATTAAATGCCACGCCGGTATGGCGCAGGGCGCTTGTGCCGCGTTAGATAATATGTTCTCGGATATGGTGCTGGGTACCCTGGCCGGTGATGACACTATTTTAGCTATTACCAGCTCCGAAAAGGCCGCCAAAGCCTTGTTTGAAAAATTATCTGAATTTATTTAAGTTATAAGGTGATTAAGCATGTTACATTCTATTCATATAGAAAACATTGCGGTAATTGAAAAATCGGATATCGACTTTACTGGTGGCCTAAATATTTTAACCGGCGAGACAGGTGCAGGTAAATCTATTATTATAGACGCAATTTATGCCGTTTTGGGCGAACGTACATCTAAAGAATTGATTCGTACCGGGTGTGATAAAGCCTCAGTAACGGCGCTTTTTACCGATTTATCGGCAGATACGGTAGCTTTATGTGAAGAGATGGGTATCGAGCCTTCAGACGACGGAGATTTGCTGGTGCAGCGTACGCTGAAAAAAGACGGTAAAAATACCTGTAAGGTCAACGGGTGCCCGGTTACGTTAGCTATGCTAAAAGCCATTGCGGGCTCTATGATACAAATTCACGGCCAGCACGATAATGGGACGCTTTTAAACCCCGCTACACACATTGTTTTGCTGGACCGTTATGCCGAAAACGAAGATGCAAAATTGGCGTATTTTTCGGATTTCACACAATTGAAAGATATTCGCAAGCAACTGATAGAAACCGAAATGGATGAGGACGAGAAACGTCGGCAAACCGAGCTTTTACAATTTCAAATCAACGAGCTTACAGCCGCGAATATTCAGCCCGGCGAAATAGACGCTTTACAAGCGAAAAAGGCCATTGCGCAGAATGGCGAAAAGCTGTCTTTAGCCTTAAATCAGGCTTATGGGCTCTTATATGGCAATGATGATTCTGCGGGTGCGGTAAATCAAGTGCAGTCTGCCGGGCAGATTATGTTGAATTTGGGTAAAATCACAACGGAGAGTGCCGGGATATCCGACCGATTGATTTCGTGCGGATATGATTTAGACGCCGCGGGCGGCGAAATTCGCAATATTTTAAATCAAATACAATTTAGCGCCGAAGAATTAGAAAAAATTGAAGAACGATTGACCCTTTTGCAGGATTTAACACGGAAATATAATTGTTCAGAGCAAGGGTTATTGGATTTATTAGAGTCGAATACGGTAAAATTAGAAAGTATTCAATCCAACGATCAAAAGAGGGCAGAGCTGCAGGCGAAAATGTCGGTTGCAGAGCAAAAACTGATTGCTTCGGGCAAAAAATTAACCCAAACGCGAACAAGGGCTGCCCAAAGGTTTGCGGAGCAAATTTGTGGTACGTTGAAGTACTTAGAAATGCCCAACGTTGTTTTTACGGTGGATATACACAACGGTAAATATACCAAGAACGGCGCCGATGAGGTGGAATTTTTAATTTCGGCCAACGCGGGTGAGCCGCCGAAGCCACTGCACAAAATTGCCTCGGGTGGCGAGCTTTCGCGTATAATGCTGGCAATTAAAAGCACCCTGTCTGACAAAGATGATATTGATACCTTGATTTTTGATGAAATTGACACCGGCATTAGCGGTAAGGTCGCCGGAAAGGTGGGTAACCAGCTTTTAGAATTGTCAAAGGTACGGCAAGTGATTTGTATTACCCACTTAGCACAAATTGCCGCCCTGGCAGATATGCATCTTTTGATTCAAAAAGATGTTTCTGACGGGCGAACGTATACTCGCGTTTTGCCGTTAGAGAAAGAAGAACGTATACGCGAAATTGGGCGCATTATGTCGGGCGGAACATTAACGGAAAATCTGTATAATTCTGCCAAAGAACTTATTGAAAACAAACATAATTCGTGATATACTATTGTTTAGTTGACCTATGGAGGATGAAAATATGACACTGTATGAAGAACTGATTGCCCGTGGCTTAATTGCCCAGGTAACCAACGAGACCGAAATTCGCGATATGATTAACAACGGTAAAGCCACTTTTTATATTGGCTTTGACTGTACGGCCGATAGTCTGACCGCCGGCCATTTTATGGCGCTTACTTTAATGAAACGTTTACAAATGGCGGGCAACAAGCCCATTGCCTTAATTGGTGGCGGCACCACTATGATCGGTGACCCTTCGGGCCGTACCGATATGCGTAAAATGCTCACCATTGACGATATTAATCATAATGCCGATTGCTTTAAACGTCAAATGGAAAGATTCATTGATTTTTCCGACGGTAAGGCTTTAATGGTAAACAATGCCGATTGGTTGTTGGGCTTAAATTACGTAGAACTGCTGCGCGAGGTTGGTGCTTGCTTCTCTGTTAACAATATGCTGCGTGCTGAGTGCTATAAACAGCGTATGGAGAAGGGCCTTTCCTTCTTTGAATTTAACTATATGATTATGCAGTCCTACGATTTCTACTATTTATTCCAGCACTACAACTGCAATATGCAGTTTGGCGGCGACGATCAATGGTCGAATATGTTAGGCGGTACCGAGTTGATTCGTAAAAAACTAGGCAAAGACGCCCACGCTATGACCATTACTTTACTTACTGACTCGCAGGGCAATAAAATGGGTAAAACCGCCGGTAACGCCGTGTGGTTAGATGCCAACAAAACCTCTCCTTATGATTTCTTCCAGTATTGGAGAAACGTGGGTGATGCCGACGTAATTAAATGCTTAAAAATGCTCACCTTCGTTTCTTTGGAGGAGATTGCAAAGTACGAAGTATTAACCGGCAGTGAGTTAAACGCCGCAAAAGAGCGCCTGGCCTATGAGTTGACCGAGATGATTCACGGCAAAGAAGAAGCCGATAAGGCTTTGGCAGCTGCAAAGGCTTTGTTTGGCGGCGGTGCCAACTCGGCAGATATGCCTACCACCGCCTTAACTACCGATGATTTAACTGATGGTAAAATCGGCGTTTTAGACGCTATGTTAAAGGCCGGTTTAATCCCGTCTAAGGGCGAGGGCAGACGTTTAATCCAACAGGGCGGCGTATCGGTGGACGATGCTAAAATTACCGACCCGAACTTTGCTTTTACCGCCGATGCCTTGGCCGAAGGCGTTGTAATTAAAAAAGGTAAAAAGGTTTATCACAAAATTACTTTATAAGCAAAAAACGCTTGACGAACGACGGTGTATGTGTTAAAATATACACCGTCGCCCAAAT
>CAZUJI010000007.1:6906-16136 GCA_964620235.1 uncultured Eubacteriales bacterium | reverse complement strand
GCGGCAAAGTTTATTAGTATACCATTACCTACTTAAAAAACAGCCCGATGAGTGGTATAAATAAGCTGAATAAAATGTACGTGCGTTTGTACGAGCGTAACGGTGACGGTACGCTGGCTGCCTCTAACGTAGTGTCGGTAGAAAGTCTGCTGGGCGCCGGAAACGACAGCCTGACGGCCACCTACAACCTACGCGTAGAGGTTATTGGCAATCGCATAAAGTGCTTTTTGAACGATGTGGTAGCCTTTGATACCGGCGACGATACCTTTGCAACCGGTGCCTTTGGCGTTCGCGCATTCCATCAAGTGGGTAGTGTAGATAATTTTGCTGTTACCGAGATCGATCAGTTCAGCCAGGGGCAATTGCCCGGCGGCAGCACCTCCTCGGGTACCGGAAGCACGCCTACCTATACCTACCCCGAGGGTGTATACTACCAGGATGATTTCTCTACCGCAGATTTTGTGAACAAGGGTTGGAACAGAGACCTAACCGTAGTAAACGGTCAGGTAGAAATGTATAGTTTTGCCGGTGCATATCTGACAAACCGCGCCGATATGAAGAATTTAACGGATTACACCGTTGAGGCCTGGGTGACGATGGATGACCTGTTGCCCTCTTCTACCACCGGTAAGTTTGCCGGCGTGGTTGCCCGTGCAACCGGCTCCGGCAAGGGCTATGAATTTGGTTTGTATTACTCCAACGGCCTGAAATATCGGTTATATGACAGAACCAGCGGTGACCAGCTGGCTGCCGGCGCGCTTGATTTCTTATACGGCGTTTCTTACCGCATCCGTCTGGTAGTCAATGGAAATCGCATTATGGGCTTTGTTGACGACCGATTGGTGGCGGATTGCAAACACGAAGGCAACCCGGTAGGTACTGCCGGTGTCCGCCAATTGGGCTACGCGGCTTATTATGACAATTACGTTGTTCGCGAATCCACCGAGGATGAGAAGAAGGGCATTGGCGCTGTGTATACTGCCCCCAAGGCCGACAAGAACGGCATCTACTTCTCTGACAACTTTAACACAAAAGCATCCGTCGCAGGCGGCGTATGGGGTTCTATTTTGCAAATCAAAAACAGCCAGGCTCTCGTGCCGGTACAGGGCGTAGTTACGTTGGGCGGCAACCCCGGATTTGCGCTGTTAGAAGATTACGTGGTGCAGGCCGATGTTACACTGGATGTAACCACCGAATTGGACGGGGGGTACGGCCACGCGGCCATTGTGGCACGTGGGTATGAATTTGCCATATTCTCACAATCTAACGGTGAGGATTCGTATTTGCGTCTGTACGACCGTGAAAACGGCAAGATCCTGGCCAAAAACGATGAATTTAAAATAGAGCCCGGCAAAGCCTATACCATGACGTTAATGGTGGAGGGTAATCGCATTTGCGCCTTTTTAGACGGCAAATTGGTTATAGATTTAAAGGACGATGCGCATAAAAACGGCACCATCGGCGCCAGAGGTATGCATATGGAGTTTGCGATGGACAACTTTGTTGTGCGCAAGGTAACTGCCGCCGATCGCAAGGGCACGCCTAACGTCACGGTTCCCAATACCGGGGATACGTTGGTTTACGTTTATGTGTCTTTGGCTATATTCTTGGCTGCTGCAATTGTTCTTTTGTTAACCAAAAGGCGCGCAATTCTGCACTAAAAGAAATTAAATTTTAAAAGCATTACAAAAGCCGGCGTTAGTTCGTCGGCTTTTGTAATACAAGGTCGAAGCTGCTATACAACACAAAAAGCACCTGCCTTGCGGCAAGTGCTTTTGTTATTTTAATATTTTACTAAGTCTCTTTAATTTTTACCTCGTTTATTGTTCTTCAGGCCTCTTCGTACGTTTACGTTCCGTTAGGGAACAGGGGCTGTTAAAACATGGGACTGTACCATCCTTTCTATTCTTTTGAAGGTACAGTTACTGCTCTGATCATTACCACTCTCTTCATACTACGACTCCTTTTGCTTATTGAGCCGTTTTGGAGTCTTTTATTTCACAAAACGGCCGATTTGATGTTGCGGTTCACTGTTCACCGGAATCGACCCCTTTCTGTAATTTCTCGTCTATCTTTAAGAGGCAAGGTAGGCTGTATTTTTGATTTTATTTTTGGCCTTTCCTTTTCTCTGGCTTTATAATAGCATAGGTTTTCGTGTTTGTCAATAGTTTTTATTAAATTTTTTTAATTTTTTTATAAAATATGTTCAAAAGTTATTCTTTTACAGTTTTTATTGACTACGGCCAAATTTTAGGGTAAAATAAAAAGGTAGACTATTTTTAAGGAGGAACATCAAATGAGTGAGAATTGGGCTCCCGATATTATTTCGCTGTTAGACGAAAATGATCAGGAATTTAATTTTGAGGTATTAGACCGTATCGAAACCGACGAGGGCCGCTACATAGCCCTGTTGCCCATTTACGACGACCCCAAGCAGCAGCTGGACGACAGCGGCGAGCTGGTAATTTTAAAGGTGATTGAAGAAAACGGCGAGGACTTTTTTGAAGAGATTGAAGACGACGACGAGTACGAAACCATTGCCGACGCCTTTACCGACCGTTTGCAAGACCTGTACGAAATCGACAGCACAGTAGAACAATAATATTCTATCCTGCTCTGTACGCGAATTGTCCATTATAACCCTACAACCATATTAAAAGGGAGCCGGTCTCCGACGGCGGGTATGCAGACCTCCCGCTTTGGTGGACGTTGGGAGCACAAAACCGTTGGGCGGGCACCCACCTGCGTAAATTGCAGGTTATTATTGGTCACTACGGCAGAGCGGGAGAACAACATAATGCATTTTACCAAAAGCGCCCAAGTCGGGCGCTTGTTTTATATTTGTTATTGCAAATTGGCAAGAGGCTCGTTATACTATAGGTAACAAAAAAGAAGGTGCGTATTATGCAAAAAATCACTCTACAAAATGCCCGGTGGATCTACCCCGGCGGCTGGTGCCACACACCGTTAATCCGCAGGACGGTAACTCTGCCCAAAATCGGCTCGGCTAAAATTACGGTGGCTGCTTTGGGGATTTTTGAATTATACATAAACGGCCAAAGGGTGGGTGAAGACTATTTTACCTCGCTTTACACCGACTATTGTCCACGCCCCCAATTAAAAATGAAGGCCGATTATTACCACGGCAACCGTTACCATCGGCTGTATTGCCCCCAATACGATATTACCCCCTTGTTACATGAGGGGGCGAACTCGGTTTGCTTTTTAATGGCCCCCGGTTGGTTGCATCTGCCCGTACGGGCGCGGGTGCGGGTGCCTATGTCGGCCCAATACGGCGATATTGGCCTTTGCTACAGCTTAGAGTATACCGACGCCTGCGGCAATAGGGGGCAGATTGTATCTGACGGCGGCGAGCGTTGGCGTACTGGCTTTGTAACCGAGTATCACCTGCAGCAGGGTGAAACCCAGGATTTCAGAGATTACGAGGACGAGTGGCTCACCCCCGGGTTTTGCGATGCCCATTGGGCGCCGGTGGTGCCCCGCGCCGTACCCGAGACCAATTTGTATCTGCAGGACAGTCCCACCGACAGGGTTATTCGTCACGTTACCCCTAAGCCGGTCAGCCAAAAGGGCAACAAGACTATTTACGACGTGGGCGAGATCATTACCGGCTACCCTGTACTTAAATCGACGAAGGATATTTTATCTACCGTTACGGTGCGTTATGGAGAGCTGTTAACCCCTGAGGGGGAACTGCACCCCGAGCATATTTATAACCAGCACACTGTTTTTTACGACGACGGTATAAATCGTCCGTTGCATAGCCGATTTACCTGGCATTGCTTCCGCTACTTTGAGGTAGAGGGTGCCGCCGACGTGGTGGATTGCGTGGTGATTCACGCCGACGTGGCGGTGACCTCGGACTTTAACAGCAGCTCTGACACCCTGAACTGGCTAAAAGATGCTTATATCCGTACCCAGCTGCTGAATATGCACACCGGCGTGCCCTCGGACTGCCCCCACGCCGAGCGCTTGGGCTACACCGGCGACGGGCAACTCACCTGCGCCGCCGCAATGCTGCAGTTAGATGCCCAAAGGTTCTATAAAAAATGGATTTGGGACATTGCCGATTGCCAGGACGCCCAGACCGGCTACGTGCACAACACCGCCCCCTTTACCCCCAATGCAGGGGGTGGGCCCGGCGGTTGGGGCTGCGCTATCGTAGCGGTACCTTATTATTACTATAAAAATTATGGAGATACCGAGCTTTTGCGGCAGATGTACCCCAAAATGCTGCTGTATTTTAATAGCTTGGAGTCGTTAAGCGACGACGATTTGGTCACCCGTGCCTACCCGGGTATGTGGTGCTTAGGGGATTGGTGCGTACCCACCATGGGCGAGGTCAACGATATGGAGGGTATTAAAATCCCCGCTCCCTTGGTCAACACCTATTATTACGTCAAGTCTATGGAGATGGCCATAGAAGTGGGTCGCGTTTTAGGGGAGACTTCCTTTGAGGCCCACCTGCAAGATCGCATTGCCCGCAAAAAAGCGGCGCTGACCGAAAAATATTTTGACCCTGCCACCGGCGACTTTGCCGAAAATCAGCAGGGCAGCAACGCCTTTGCCTTGGATTTGGGTCTGGGGGACGACCGCACCTGGCAAAACACCCAGGAGCATTACGCCGCCTACGGCCAGTTCGACACCGGTATTTTTGGCACCGACGTGCTGATTCGCTTGCTGTTCCAAAGGGGTCGCGCCGATTTGGCCGTGGCCCTGCTGACCAACGAGAAGGAAAATTCCTTCTTCCGCCACAAAAAATCAGGCTTAACCACCATCCCCGAGTACTGGACGGGCCACCGCTCCCAATGCCACCCGATGTTTGGCGCCGTTAGCCGATATTTGTACGAGTATATTTTGGGTATCCGGCAAACCGATGACTCCGCCGCTTATCAAAAAGTAGAAATTGCCCCCTTGTGTATGGCGCAAATCCCCGAGGCAAGCGGCCACGTTACTACCCCCCGGGGCAAAATCGCCGTGGCCTATAACCAAAAAGGCATTACGGTAGAAATTCCCCCAAAAACCGAGGCGGTACTAAAGCTGGGCGGCCAAGAGTACCCCCTTGCCTCCGGCACAAACCCCTTTTCGCTGTAAAAACTTTTCTTATGAGGTGTGCTCTGGGGGGATAGCAAGGTAAACGAATTAAATACAATAAAAACGCTCTGCTAAATTTTAGCAGAGCGTTTTTGTTACTTGCGGGTAGGTTTTACGTTGGATGCGGGAGTAATATTGCCGTCAATAACACCGTTTGCTTCTTCAAAAGCTTTAATATTTTCTCTTATTAAAACAAGTACTTGACTGTTAATACTTCTGCCTTCGTAATCCGCAATGTGCGCGATCTTATTCAACATTTCTTCTTCAATTCTAATGGAAACGCTCTTAATAGCCATAAATTCACCCCAAAACAAATATATTGTATATTTATTTTGGATGTATTATGTGTTACAATGTTAGAAATAGATATACAATATATCTATTATATTTTTAAGGAGAAGATTATGAAGAAAAATACGTGTTGTTTTTTCGGTCATAGAACGATAAACGAAACCGAGGAATTAAAATCAAAACTTAACGAGATAATTGAGAAACTAATTGTGGACGAAAAAGTGGATACGTTTCTTTTCGGAAGCAAAAGTTGTTTTAACAGCCTGTGTCTTGAATTAGTGACCAAAATAAAAGAAAAATACCCGCACATAAGACGAGTCTACGTACGGGCAGAATATCCTTATATAAGCAAAAATTATAAAAAGTACTTGCTTGAAAACTATGAGGACACCTATTACCCCGAAAAGATAATAAATTCGGGGCAAGCTTCTTATGTAGAACGCAATTGTGAAATGATAGATAATAGCCAATTTTGCATAGTCTACTATGACGAACAGAATGCCCCAACCACCCGTAAAAGCGGTACAAAAATCGCCCTGAATTACGCCATAAAACAACGCAAAAAAATTATCGCAGTATTGTAGGGATGAAAAGGGGTAGTAATAAGTAAAAGGGAATAGGAAATAGGTTCGGGGTTCCGCCGGGCGGAATGTTTTAAATTCCGTTGCGTAGCAACACGTTACTTCTTCCCGATTACCTCTTATTTATTACCTGTTTTATCCACCGTACATCCGGGGTAGTACCAATTTAAAATCTCGGTATAGCTGCTGCCTTGGGTGGCCATATAGTTGGCGCCGTGCTGGCTCATACCCGCCCCGTGGCCGTAGCCCCGCACCGTAAAGGTAAAGGTACCCTCGGCATAGGTTAGGTCAAAATTGGGGCTGCGCAGGGCAAAGGCGGTGCGGATTTGGGTACCGGTAAGCGCTTTGCCTCCTAAAGTCAGCTTAAGCACCGTGCCCGAGGGGCTGCGCTCCGGCTCGGTAAGCCAGGTATCAGGCTCCCCCGAAAGGGTGCAGCCCAACCCCTCGGCAATGGGTTTAAATTCCTCGGCGGTTAGGCGGCGCTGGCTTAAATAATCGGTGGCCAGCAGGTCGCCCACGCTCTCTACCGCCACCAAATAGGGGTAGCTGCCGCCCCACAAATTCTCGGCGGCCTCGGTTTTGCCCGAAGATATGGCGTGAAAGGTGGATAAAATCAGTTCCCCCCGGTATTTTAAAACCTCGCCCTCTACTGCCGAGAGCACCTTTTGCAGCTTTTCGGTATTCTGAGCGGCTTTTTCGCCCCATTTTTCGGCGGCCTGCTCTGGTGTTATGTAAACCTGGTCGGAGGTGTCGGCTACAACGTCGTAGGGCTCCCCTGCGGCGCGGCGGGCGTTGCGGCGGTACAAAGCAAAGGTATAGCTGGCCACCGCCTGCGCCTTTAGAGCCTCCTCGTGATTCTCGGCCGACATCTCGGCGGCCAGCACCCCCAAAAGATAGTCGCGGGCGGGGATTTCTTTCTGGGTCTTGCTGTCGGGGAAGTATACCAAAAAGCCTTCCTCTAAAGCCGTGGCAGAGCTGCCCGACCCACCGTCGGCGTGGCCGCTTGGGGCCTCTATAGCCAGCATAGGAAAAAGCAGCATCGCCAAAAACAAGATGCACAGCATCCAAAGGTACAGGCCTTTCATATTCCTTCTCCTTTTGTTTACATTTTTCGGGTTGACTTTCGTCCCGCGGGGGGATAAAATAAATCTATGTGTAGGCTTATGTACAAGTGTATGCTTGTACCCCATAAAAAATAACCGTTAAGGGGGCGAAGGTATGCAACAAAAAACCAGACTTTGGGTCGTTTTGGCGGCCTGCGTTGCAGTGATTCCTTTGCATTGTATAGAACTGTATTTCTTTACCGAGCCCACCACCGGCTTTTACAAAACGGCAGGGGTTTGGCCTCGGCTGTTTTGCGCCGGTTGTATTTTGGCGGCGGTGGCGGTGGCTCTGCTGATAAAGGCGGGCACCCCGAAAGAGGCACGGTCGTTCCCCGCCGGCGGCTGGCTTTTGCCGACGTTGGCTTGGGTGAATGCGCTGGTGCTTACCTTTGAGGTGTATACAATCGCGGCGGCGGGCAAAATGGCTACCGCGCAAGGGGTGTTTACCGTTTTGGCGGCCGTCTTTTTTGGTTGCTGCGGCACCTTTTACGGCCAAAGCAAGGCAATGCCTCTGCTTACCCGCTTTTTTGCTCTGCCCTTGGTGGCGCTGCGGTTGCTTGCCGAGTTTTTAAGCACAAAGGGTATGGCCATAACCGCCGAGCACGTGTACGATTTATGCCTGCGTTGCCTTATGCTGGTGGCCTATGCCGCCTTGGCCAAGGTGACCTGTGAGATAGAGGTGCAAAAAAATATCCGCAATTTGGCGGGTTGGGGCGCGGCCGCGGCTATGCTGGCCACCCTTTGCACGCTGCCCGCCTGCATTTTAAGCCTTTTGTGCGGTGCGGCGGCGGTGCACGGCAGCAGCCTGCCCTTGTTTTCGGACTTTTTTATGGGTATATTTCCGCTGCTGTACGGGCTGAAGATGTTGTCTATGCCCAAAATTGCCACGGCGCAACCGGCGCAAGCGGCTGTGCCTGCCTTGGAGGAAGCGGTACCCCCTACGGAGGAGCAACCCGCACAAGAGGTTGCCGAAGAACAGCCTGCCGAAGAACCCGCCGAGATACAAGAGTAAAAAAATCCCCAGACGTTGTCTGGGGATTTTTGTATGGAATATCAGTCGCACTTGCTGCAGCCGCAGCCGTCTACGTCAAAGGGGCGGGGCGGGAAGAAATCCTCGGTGGGGAACTGAATCCGCTGAAATACCTCGCAGGGCTCGGCGGCCGAGTTGGTGCATTGCTTCTCGGGGATGCAGAAATCGTATACCGGAATGAGCATTTGCACGTTGCGAATCAGCTGTACCACGGTAAACAGCCCCAAGGTTACGTATACGGTGGGGGTGCCGGGGGTGCAGCAGGTTTCTACGTTGCCGCCTAAGCATTCGCATACGCAGGCGGGCACGCAGCGCACCGTTTCAAAGCAGTTTTTAACCTCGCATATTTTGGCCGAAAGGGCAATGGGGTCTACCGCTTGCACCACGCACTTGGGCATATTGGTAGATGGGCGGCCCTGACGGTCGGGGTCGTCTTCGGTCATGTACTCGTTAGAGAAGGTTTTTACACTGCCCTCGCTGCCAAATAAAATCACCTTTTTCTCGTAAAAGGCTACGCCCTTTACGCATTTGGGCAGGGTGTGGGGCGAGGTAAAGACGTCCAGCTCTACCAAGAATAAAAAGGTCAGGTCGCAGGCGTAAAAGCCCCGATTAAACGACACCGGCTCTACGTCTACAAACACATTCATTACCTCGGCCGAGCGTACCCGCACCGCGGTGGCCTCGGCTACCATATTGCTCACACCGGGGCCAAAGTACACCCGCAGGTCCTCTAAGCAGTCCCGGTCACAGCAAGAGTCGTATACCCGCCCGGCGTCAATGCAAACCGCTTCTTTAAAGGCGGTGCCGGCGGGGCAGTTGCTTTTTTGTTCTTGCATAAAAATCCTCCTATTGCAATAGTTGAATAAAAAAGAGATTTCTATAATATTGTATTCTAAAGCCCCGTTTTTGTTACGAAAATCCCCTAGGGTTCAACTCTTGTCACCCTAAGGGCAAAAATAGGCTTTTCAAAAGGGAAAAACTGTGGTATACTTTGGGGGTTAAGACTCGTTTTTTTAAAGGAGGGTCACTATGGAGCTGTTTTATAATATACTAAAAGCCATTGTGTTGGGCGTGGTAGAGGGCATTACCGAGTGGCTGCCCATCAGCAGC